>JAPLSR010000434.1 GCA_026398545.1 Candidatus Sumerlaeota bacterium
ATCAGGGCGTCCACTGTGATATTGGATGTTGCCACTTCCTGCACAGGGATGATTCTGGCTTTGATATAAGGTTCCCGCTGTGTAATTTCCCTGATGGTGATTCGCTGAAGACCGTGGAGGATGATGCGCATTGAGCCGTCCGGAATTTTAAGCATCCGCAGAATCATGGAGGCGCACCCCACCTCGGCAAGAGTATCCACCGGCGGCGGGGATTGAGGTGAGGAGATGTTCCGGGCTAAGAGGTCAGGTTTGACCGGCTGGCGGAAAAAGACACCCACAAGACGATTTCCCAGAACCGCCTCTGAGATAAGCTGCTTGTGAGACGGGTTATTGATTACAATGGGGGCAATCATGAAGGGAAACATGATGAAATTGTCAAAGTCGATGACAGGCAGCTCCTCAGGAATATCAATACTCTCCCCTTTGAAAATCCTGCTGATTTCATCAACAGATATGTTGGACTCTTCAACCATGGTTCATAATCCTGCCTCAGATAAGATATCTGGTTATGATTCGATGTCAATGACATCGAGATTTGCCTGTTTTTTAGGAATGGTGATTATTAAAAACCCTTCCTTATATGTGGCATTTATATCATTTCTGGTGATTCTCATGGGGATGCGGAATTTTCGTTCAAATGAACCGTAATGTATTTCCATCAGGTGATAATTCTTCTTTTTCTCGGGGGTTTCCTCATACCGGCACCCATGAACGGTAAGGATGCTATTGTGGATTGTGACATCGATATCATCCCCTTTAACGCCGGATAATTCCATCTTGAGCACGATACAATCCTGGGTTTCATATATGTCCGTCGGCGGATTCCATGGGATGCGGTTCAGGGTGAAAGACCCCCTGGTGGAAATGAATTCGTCAAATGTATGTGCAAACGGGAGAAGTTCATCCTCTTCGTTTTCCAGAAGAAGTTTATGACCGGAAAATTCAAACAGGTCAAACATATACTTGCTCCTTGTTATTATTATGATTAATATTAAATTGAAGGGGCTGCAGGAGGCAAGAAAAAATGCGAGAGGTGTAGATTATTCGCCCTGCTTCAGATTGAGTCCCTTCTGGTCGGCGGTTTCACGGGCAATGTCGGTGATGATGGCATCAGGAGGAACAAACCAGTCCCTTTCACCCCTCTTAATGCGGTCCTCCACATCCTCCTTTGTGATAATAAGGCGCTTTGTGCTCCCTGTGGCGGCGTGTGTGGCACCGCTCCGGCGGGTCTCATCTTCCCCGCAGATTTTATGCAGGGCGGATGATAAATTCTGGGGTGAAATCCACACCACGCCCCAGTTTTCAAGGGTTTTTTGATACTGGCGGTAAAGGGATTGGAGGGAGGAGCGGGCACAGTGGGCATCGGAAATGTTCCCTTCAATCTTTGCGTGGGGGGACGGCGCATAGGTATCATGGGGAATCCCCAGAATCGTTATTTCTGAGGTAAGTGCATAGTGAATAAACCGGATGTCGGGCTCGTCGCCCGTTCCGAGGGCTGTCCGCGCAATGAATGAGAGTTCTGGCTGGAACAGGACAATTGCCTTCACATTTTCCGGAAGGCAAGGGGGCGAGGTCTGAAGGTCTTTTGGAGGAATTTCAGGAATGGTTCCAAGGGGCTCTGGAATGGTTTCCATGAAGGGGAGTGAGCGGACAAGCAGACATGAGTATCGCTTCACAACCTCCCTCAGACCGGCAGATTCCATTACATTCCTGTCAGGTTTTCTGGATAAAAGGAAAACTATCCTGAATTTTGGATTTGCATGGAGGAATTCTTCAGCACTCAGGAAACGGAGGATTTCTTCATGGATTATGTTTAGGAGATTTTCATGTTCAGTGCTCATAAGATTTTCACACTTGGGGTGATTCCAACCGACGCCATCATGAGATGTTAAAACGGGGCCGGTCATTCACACATGATGAAATGCGGCCCCAAATTTGAGGCAAGAAGCCCTGGAAAACGGGATAAATCATTCCTCTGAGGGAAGGATTTTCTCAATTTCATTGTGCGGTCTTGGTATCACGTGGACGGAGACCAGTTCGCCAACCCTTCTTGCTGCTGCGGCGCCGGCGTCCGTTGCCGCCTTGACCGCCCCCACATCCCCCCGAACCATGACTGTCACATACCCGCCACCAACATTTTCTTTACCAACCAAACGGACATTGGCTGCCTTAACCATGGCATCCGCCGCCTCAATAGAACCGACAAGTCCTTTTGTTTCAATCAAACCAAGGGCATTACCATAAACTTCCATCCACACTTACCTCCCCATGTAAATATCAGCATTATGTATATTTTTTTAAACTTTTTCTTGTCAAGTAATATCTCGTAATGATAAAAAATAGAAAATATGGGTAGAGAGCAAAAATGCCATAAAAAAATGGAATGAATGTTCAGGCGGAGAAAATTCAATACGAAATCAAATTACCTCTGAAAGTTCTTGCAATCTTCAGTGGACTTTTGAATATACATCTTGTATATCGTGGGAAACAGGTGAAGTAAAAAGAGGAGAAGGGTCATCAGTTTGTTTTTCTTATTTAACTGTTATTTTTGATGACAGGATAACTATTGGTATGGCAAGTAATCAAAAGACGCTGTTCGAAAGTTGAAGGATATTTCAGGAAAGATACGGATAGGAGATAAGGGAGAGCAGAACCTGAATATTGTCAAGGAGGCAGCCGACAGGCTTGATGACCTGTTTAGCGCCTGAGCAGAAAAGACGTGGGGGGTGAGCCAATGCCTAAAAAAGACATGGAGTTGGAAGGCACCCTGAGGGCATTCAGCCTGCCCGATATTCTCCAGTTCTTGTCTATGGGGAAAATGACGGGAATTCTGAGTATCTGGCGAGAGGCGTACAACATCAGCCTGACTATAAAAGAGGGTAAAATTGTTAATTCTTCCGCCCTGGACAGACCGTGCAAACTTGGAGATATGCTTGTTTACCGCGGGTTTATCAAAAGAAGGGATTTGGAGGAGGTGCTGAATGCCCAGCAGGGATTGGACAGGGGAAAACTTGTCGGTCAGATTCTTGTGGAAAGGGATATCATCTCCAAACAGACCTTACGAGACGCTCTGAAACTACAGCTGGAAGAGGAAATCTGGGAACTCTTCTTATGGAGGGATGGTCAGTTCAAATTTGAGCAAAAACTGGATGTTGACACATCCAATATCGTTGTGGAGATAGATATTGAGCCGTTGTTAATAGAAGGAAGCCGCAGACAGGATGAATGGAGCAAGATATCCCAGAACATACCTGATGAGGATGTCGTCCTGACGATTGTCGCGCCGGAAAATTCCACCGAGCTTGGACCCGCCCTGAGTGAGAGTGAATGGAGTGTGCTGTCTCTGGTAAACGGCTTTTATGAGGTGGGTTCTATTGTCGTCCGATGCGGTCTGGACAAGTTTGAAACCTATCGCATCCTGAATACCTTTATTATGGCTGGACTGCTCAGGCAGAAACCATTCAACCAGGTTGAGAAGGAATTATTGCAGCAGTCAGATATGTCGCCTGGCATTCCCTCATTAACTAATGTTCGTTCAACGGAGCCGCAACCACAGGAGACCTCCGGCGCCACGAGGTATTCAAAAAAGGGGATAGCCTCACTTTTTTCCCGCGGGAAACGGGAGGTCAAGGAAGCTCCAACCACCACAATTCAGCTTGACTTCATTTCACCTCTTGGGGCGCTTGCCTTTTTTATCAATTCCTTTTATGAAACACTTATAAAGACTGAAGGGTTCATCACCTCCAGAGGCGATGATAGTGACCTGCTTTGCATCATGTGGAGGTCACTTCTGATGCGTCACCCGAAGGCAGATATAATCACAGTCACATACGGCAGACTCAATGTCAAGATAATGGAGAGAATAATTCATATGCAGAAGGGGATTTCACGGGCTGTTAATGAGTGCTATGATGAGTCTCTGGCGCTCCTGTCTGAAATAACAAAAAAAATGCACCAGATTGGGCTTGAACGGCTGGGAGAGAAAAGCATCTCGCGGATTGCTACCGGTATATTGAATGATTTTAGCGCAAATATCCATTACAAACATGATGAGAAGTTTAATTTCCGGAGCTGGGTGGAGGGACTGGTTAAAATTTGAATGATTGATTCAGATGTGGCGGATAAGATGGTGGAATGGATTCTGATGAGTGGTGAACCGAGAGATTTTTTTATTGGTTGAGTTGCAATAATGAAATAGAGAAGTGTTTCTAAACCCTAAACGGAGAGAGATAATGGCTGGAGAACAAATACTTGTCGCGGAACGGAGTGTGGCTGTTCAGGAGATTTTGAAGAACACACTG
>JAPLSR010000313.1 GCA_026398545.1 Candidatus Sumerlaeota bacterium
CAACAATGGCAATGCCATCATTACCTGGTATCAATCCGATGGCTCGAATTGGCAAATCTTTAAAAGCGAGTATAGGGTTGGCGTCTGGACGAACCCCTCAAGTCTCACAGACAATATCAGCCCGGACGGACAGCACGCCTATTATCCCCAAGTTGCAATGGATAATAACGGCAACGCCATCATTACCTGGTATCAATCCGACGACTCGAAATACCAAATCTTTAAAAGCGAGTATCGGGGCGGCGTCTGGACAAATCCCTCATTCTCAGACCATATCAGCCCGGATGGACAGGACGCCTATAATCCCCAGGTGGCGATGGACAACAATGGCAATGCCATCATCACCTGGTATCAATCCGACGGCTCGAAAACCCAAATCTTTAAAAGCGAGTATAAGGGTGGCGTCTGGCATCATCCCGCCAGCCTCTCCGACAATATCAGCCCGGATGGACAGGACGCCTATAATCCCCGTGTTGCGATGGATAATAACGGCAATGCCATCATTACCTGGTATCAATCTGACGGCTCCAAAAACCAAATCTTCAAGAGCGAGTATAGGAGTGGCGTCTGGACAAATCCCTCAAGTATCTCAGACAACATCAGCCCGGACGGACAAGACGCAAGGGGTCCCCAGGTTGCGATGGACAACAACGGCAATGCCATCATTACCTGGGAGCAACCCGACGGCTCGAACTTCCAAATCTTTAAAAGCGAGTATCGGGGTGGCGTCTGGACGCATCCCTCAAGTCTCTCAGATAATATCAGCCCGAACGGACAGAATGCCGGTTCTCCCCAGGTTGCAATGGATAACAATGGCAATGCTATCATTGTCTGGTCACAATCGGACGGCTCCAACAACCAAATCTTCAAGAGCGAATACCGCTGGGGCTTCTGAAAATTAAAAACTCATCATTAAGTGAAAATTTGTGGGGCAGACCCGCCAAATAGTTCAATTACATAACCATTAAATTTATTTCTCTTTATCGCGATTTTGGGGGCGTGAGCTAATTAACTGACCTTGATATCACAATTGTCCTTTACGCCCGCAGAATCCCACCGGTTTGTTATCATAATGAAATCAAATGTCCATGTTAATTACCCAGGGCGAACCCGCCACGGCACATATTTAATCTTCGCTCTGTAAATCTGCGGATAAATATATTCTGGTTATTGCAGTGCCGCGCCATGAAAGCCGTATTGCATTGAATTGTATAGTTTCACGCGAAGGATGGCACCAAAAATATTTTTTCATATTTTAAAGATTTTCCTTGTCAAGGGTTATTCAAGAAAGTTATGTAAATATCGCTTTGTGTTTTTCGTGGTAAAGGGATTGAGCCGTTTTTTCGGATGATGTCCTGAACCTGAAAGACGCAAACGCTGGGAAGTACTGGAAATGACTGAGGCAGAAGTTCGAAAGAAACCGCGTCCGATCCCCTTCAGTATGCGATATCCGAACGCCGTCGCCCGCCGACCCCATTTATCCGGGGAAAGCGAAAAATCCAGATTCAGACTAACAGTGTATCCCAGGAACTCAACACTCGCCATTGGTGAGTGAAATTGTAAGGAGAGAGTTATGAAGATTTATATCGGAAACCTGTCTTACACAATGACAGAAGATGAGCTTCGCACGTCCTTTGGAGCCTTCGGGGCAGTTGATGAGATTACTATCATCACGGATAGGTACAGCGGCCGTTCCAAGGGATTCGGGTTTGTGGAGATGCCCAATCAGGCAGAGGCAGAGAAGGCTATCGCCTCCCTGAATGGGAAGGAACTTGGTGGTCGTCCCATCACCGTGAATCAGGCGCGCCCGCGCGAGGATAGACCCCGTCGCGAGTCGCCGCCCCGTGGCGGCGGCGGACGCAATAATTACTAATCTCTGTTCGGTTCTAATGTAACCATGCACCGTCCGCCCGGGAACTTGAGAAGGGGACAAGGCACCAGGGCGGACGGTCTTCTTTTTTTGTCTCACCTTCAAAAATAAAACCTTTCTTTCATTTTCAAAAAGTATTAACAAGGATAGACAGGATTTTCAGGATATTTAAGGGGGTTTGTTCTTGTATATCCTGTCCATCCTTGTTAAAGTTGAATTTAAATAGCCTTTTTTCATAGCGGGGCGGGAGTTGCGCTGTTATCTCTTTATGGCAAGATGAGGCGGCTGCCGGCGCGCAGGTCCTTTGTGGGATAGAGTGTCCCGCGCCACATTATCCCGCCACGACGCCATGCCAGCCATCCTGCCCTGAGGCAGAACAGGGCAAAAATCGGCGTCCCCAGCAGGGTGAAAAGGGAGGGAATGAATGGATTTCCAGCCCAACATGCAACGGAAACAGAAAGGGCAAGGGCAAGCGCCGTCATAATCGGAGCGACCAATCTCAGCCACCAATCCCAGAATGGCATAAGCGCAAGAAAGGGCGAGAGCTCAAGGAAAAGAAAAAGCATTGTAAATGTCACAAGCCGCGGAATGCTGTATTGTCCCATGAAGGCAAATACATTCTTCTCCATCCCTTGTGCCATAGCGCCGAGGGTGGGGTAGAAATGGACAGTGACGCAGTCCCTCCCATTGACGATGGCGGCACGCGCCCCGTGATTTTTCAGCATCTGACCGAGGGCGAAATCATCCACAACCTCCAGCCTCAGCCACTCAAAGCCGGGCGTCCGTTTCAGGGCTGAACGGCGAAAAAGACTGAATGCCCCCGCACCCACCGCCCTCTTTGATTTTGCATCCTTAACCTTCCATAACCTTCCCCCCAAACAAAGGACTCGCATAAACGTTGTGACGACAGCATCAAGGAGAAATCCCGCAGAAAGCATTTGGGGAATCACGGCGAGGTGGTCAATGCCGCCTTCCTCACACCAGGCAACGGCGCGCCGGAGCGTCCCGGGCGTAAAATGAACATCGGCGTCACTGATGAGAATCCACTCGCCCCGGCTTATCTCAAACCCCTTCTGGAGGGCGTGAACCTTGCCAAGCCAGCCATCCGGCAATTCCCGAATATGCAGGACGCGGATTCGGGCGTCATGCGCGGCGAGGCGGTCTGCAATCTCCGGCGTTTTGTCCACAGAGCGGTCATCGACGAGGATGAATTCTGCATCCGGGTAATCATCTTTGAGTTTGGAGGATAGTGCATCCTCAAGCGTTTCAGCCTCATTGCAGGCGGGGATGATGACGGAGAGGCTGTGCCAGCGGGGCGGAGCGGGCGGATACAGCGCCTTCAAGTTCGGCACAGCGCATCTGACCCGCACAAAGGCGAATATAGATGCCAGCCAGTATAAAAATCCCCCAAGCAGACATCCCTCAATTCCGCGAAAGATGAGCATCCAGGCAAGCGACATCGTCTCAACTTCTTATTGTCCCCCTCGAAACTACAACTTGATTTCTATAGTGCGTTTCCACAACCATGCAAGAGGTAAAATTTTGCTTGAACTGGTTTTCAGGCGTGGGATATATATAAAATTGTTTTTATGCGGTGAGAAGGGTTCGTGGGTGATTAGCTCAGTTGGTTAGAGCGTCGGCCTCACATGCCGAAGGTCACAGGTTCAAATCCTGTATTACCCACCAAAAAAAATAACGCCCCGCGGATGCAAGTAAGATGCGACTCCGCGGGGTTTCTTTTTTAAGCGCACAAATCCCGCTGTATAAGAAATGGAGCGGGAGACGGGACTCGAACCCGCGACAACTAACTTGGAAGGTTAGTGTTCTACCAACTGAACTACTCCCGCTCAACGAAAGAACTTTCTCGCAAATCCCCCTTTTCCGTGTCAATCGAAAAAAAATCCAATGAGAATCCCCAGACTCAGATAAGAATATCTCTGCGAGAGATCAACCATGAATTTTGGGTTTGTTAAAATTGAAATTCTGATCTTGATTTTTTTGTTATCGTTGTTTATGAAAAATATAACTTTTAAGGAGTAATACTATGAAATTAAAACCGTGGGCGGTTAAGCCGGTTTTGGTGATAGCCGTAATTGCGCTGGCGGCATTGTGTGTTCCGGGAGCGCGCGCCCAGAGCTCAACTCCCCGTGAAGAAACATGGATAACCGACGGCACCGTCAACGCCATCGTCCAAACGCCGGACACGGTCTATATCTGCGGGGACTTCACCTATGTTGGTCCGGCAACCGGAGGGGGCGTCCCTCTTGACGTCTCGACCGGCGCCCCAGTCGCTACTTTTCCCAGGGTGAATGGGACTGTCATAACCTGCATTCCTGACGGCTCGGGCGGGTGGTATATCGGGGGCGATTTCAGCAATGTCGGGGGCGTTGTCCGAAACAACATCGCCCACATTCTTGCGAACGGCTCGGTTGACCCCGACTGGAATCCCAACGCAAGAGACAGGGTCCTTGCCCTCGTTGTCTCCGGCTCCACCGTCTATGCCGGGGGAGAGTTCACCAGCATCGGCGGACAGTGGCGCAACTATATCGCCGCACTCGATGCCACTACTGGCGCCGCTACTGACTGGAATCCGAATGCATCAGGAGAACTGGTACCTTATGTCTATGCTCTCGCTGTCTCCGGTTCAACCATCTATGCCGGGGGTAGATTTACCATCATCGGCGGACAGTGGCGCAACTATATCGCCGCACTCGATGCCGAAACGGGCGCCGCCACTGACTGGGACCCCCACGCGGACAACCCGGTTTATACCCTTGTCGTCTCCGGCTCAACCGTCTATGCCGGAGGAGGGTTCACCAACATCGGTGTGCAGACACGCAACCATATCGCCGCCATAGACGCCGCCACGGGCGATGCCACCGCCTGGAACCCCAACGCGAGCGGCTCGATCGATACCCTTGTCGTCTCTGGCTCGACTGTCTATGCCGGGGGCGGTTTCACAAGCATCAGCGGGAAGACGCGTAACCATATCGCCGCCCTTGATGCCGCCACAGGCGTCGCTACCGATTGGAACCCCAATGCGGGTGGCTATGTCTATGCACTCGCTGTCTCCGGCTCGACCGTCTATGCCGGGGGAGGGTTCACCAGCATCGGCGGGAAGACGCGCAACAATATCGCTGCCCTTGATGCAGCCACAGGCGTTGCCGCAAATTGGAACCCGAATGCAGGTGGAATATATTCTTCTAAATATGTCTCTGCCCTCGCCGTTTCCGGCTCGACAGTGTATGCCGGGGGGGAGTTCACCTGCATCGGCGGACAGACGCGCAACCATATCGCCGCACTCGATGCCAAAACGGGCGTCGCCACTGTTTGGAACCCCAATGCCAATAACAATGTCTATATCCTTGTCGTCTCCGGCTCGACCGTCTATGCTGGGGGCATTTTCAGCAGTATCGGTGGGCAGACGCGTAACCGCATCTCCGCCCTTAATGCCGCCACGGGTGCCGCCACCGACTGGGACCCCAACGCGAGCGGCTCGGTCACTGCCCTCGCTGTCTCCGGCTCGATAGTCTATGTCGGTGGCGATTTCACCAGCATCGGCGGGCGGATGCGCAACAATATCGCCGCCTTAGATGCCACAACGGGCGCCGCTACCAACTGGAACCCCCATGCGGACAACTGGGTCTGGGCCCTCGCCGTCTCCGGCTCGACAGTGTATGCCGGGGGCTGGTTCACCAGCATCGGTATGCAGACGCGTAACCATATTGCCGCAATCGATGCCTCAACAGGCGCTGTCACTGATTGGAATCCGGATGCAAGCGGACTATACAATAATATCTATGCCCTCGCCATCTCCGGCTCAACCATCTATGCCAGTGGCGATTTCAGCACCATCGGTGGACAGACGCGCAAACATATCGCTGCCCTTGATGCTGCAACAACAGGCCCCGCAACCGACTGGAACCCCAATGTGGGCGGCAGGGTCAATGCCATCGCCGTCTCCGGTTCGACTGTCTATGCCGGAGGCAATTTCATCAGAATCGGCGATGATAATTGGAGATTCTACTTCGCCCAATTCGACTTCCTGCCGCCGAAGAATATCAAACGCTATCTACTGGGGCGGGATTCGGACGCGACAGGCTTGGACTTGAATGGCGACGGCAAGGTTGATATTGCGGACTTAGTCTGGTATCTGATAGGTCACCCCTCAGCGAAATAACAGACAGCGTGCCCTTCTTGTTTTACTACCCGGGCTCTATTCATATTGACAGGCAGGTTTTTTCGGGATTAGTCAGGGAAGTGTCTGTTCTGTGAGAAGGTGGGAATTTCATTCCTGATAAAGGCGTTTAAGCGCTTAATTGCCGTCAATGATTAACAGCGTCATAAAAAACTGGGGTCTTATCAAGGATTTTGTCCATCGCGATTTCAAGGCGCGATTTGCGGGCTCAATCCTTGGAGTCGTGTGGAACATCATCCATCCCCTCGTCATGATTGGGATTTACATTCTGGTTTTTTCTCAGGTGATGAGGGCGAGGCTCCCCGGCTTATCCACGCCGTATGGCTACACCTTATATCTCTGTGCGGCAATGCTCCCGTGGGGCATGTTCAATGAGCTCATGCTCCGATACACAAATCTCTTTTTTGAACATGCCAATCTGATTAAAAAGGTCTCCTTTCCGAAGGAGATACTGCATGTGGCGGCGATGCTGACAGGGAGCATCAATTTTGCCATCAGTTTTGGCATCTTTTTCATCTTTCTGGCGGTTCTTCATCTGACGGGCGCATTTATCATTGTGATGCCTGCGGAGCGGATACTGCTCCTTCTTGTGGTGCTTATTCTTCAGCAGGTTTTTTGCTTAGGACTGGGTTTTGCCACGAGCGTTTTGAACGTCTTTTTCCGCGATATAGGGCAATTGGTGAGCATCGTTATGCAGCTCTGGTTCTGGTTCACGCCGATAGTTTATCCCTTAAGCGTGGTGCCGGAGCGAATTAAAGGATTTTTCAGGCTTAACCCCTTTTACCATTTTATTGAGATATACCGCTCAATACTGTATTTGAACAAGATGCCGGAGTGGAGCAGGATAGGGATTGTGGCGGCGATAAGCGGAGTTATCTTTGTCCTGGGTTACCTGATTTATCAAAAGTTGCGGGACGATGTTCCGGACGAAATCTGACAGGTGATATTTAAACACGGATTCGGATTGACAAGGCGGGCGGTGGTGAGGTTTTTTTGTGTGTTGTGGAAGAAAGAGAGATGATGCGCCCGTAGCTCAACTGGATAGAGTAGCGGACTTCGACTCCGTCGGTTGCAGGTTCGAGTCCTGCCGGGCGCGCCAAATTCTCTCAATAACCCAAGAATGTCTAACCTGACTTTCAGGGTCTTCCTTTCAAGAGAGATTTGCTTTTTGTTTTTGTATTGACTTGAAGGTGTCAAAAGGATAGAGAGGATTTACATTTCTTGAAGGTGTAATTATGCCTATTTTTCACATATCTTACATGTAAGGTGGATGGAAACATGCATTTGAGAAAAGTGTTCCGGCCTTCGCAGCCGCTTCGGTCGCCGACGCTCCATAGCTTTGGCGACGGAGCGCGGAGTAGGCTCTGGCATATTGTCATTTCATCACTCCTTTTTTTGATTATCACCCCTGTAATCCCCGGTGTTGATACATGGTATGAGGTCAAGCCGGCAAATCTCCCGCCCAAACGCGCCACGTTCGGGATGCTCTATGATGAGCAAGCGGGACATCCCATCATTTTTGACGGATATGCCGCAACCGGTGTGCTGAATGATATGTGGGAATTCCAAACGGACACGTGGGCAAATATCTCTCCGACAGCAATGCCTCCCGCACGCTTCCTGCATACCTTCACCTATTGCCCTCCCGAAAAGGGAGGCATCCTCATCGGCGGAATCTCCGCCTCTTATGCGCTTCTTGGAGATGTCTGGAGATATGCGAGTGGTACCTGGATAAAGGTCACCGGCGCCACGATTCCTCCCCGTCATTCCCACGCCGCCGCTTATGACCCTGACCAGAAAATTCTTTACATCTTTGGCGGACTGGGCACCAACAACAACCATCTTAAGGATTTCTGGACGTATAAAAGTGGGAAACTCACTGAGGTGGGCTTTGATACCGGACCCGGCGAGCTGTATGGACATGCCATGGCATATCTCAACTCCGCTGGTGAACTGGTACTATTTGGCGGGGCGGATAAGAATAATATTCAAAGGAATGAGACATGGATATTCAAAAATAACGCCTGGACGCATCTCTTGACTACCAACTCTCCCACACCGCGTATAAACCCCACAATGGTTTCTGACTCCCTGAATAACCGTGTCATACTCTTTGGCGGAATGGTGGACAATAAACGCGTCAATGACCTCTGGTCTTTCGACGGGACGGACTGGACACAGATTTCCACAAGTCTGGCGCCCTCAAAACGCAATTGTCATGCGATGATTTATGACCCGAACACCTATGGTGAGAATGCCTCTAATGCCGCAAGAAATCGGATTTTCCACTGCTTTGGCGGCATTGATAATGATAACAAATATCTATGCGACCACTGGATTCTCTATAATCGGAATGTCTATTTTGATAAAAATATTTATTTCACTATAAATGACCATGCCATTCTTCGGGTTGTGGATTTCGGGGCAAATCATGACACCTCAGTCTCTGAAACCGTCACTGTAAAGGTAATAAGCGATACCGACCCTGTCGGTATCACCCTCACGCTTGTGGAGACCGGGAATAATACAGGTGTATTTACCAATGGGGGCGCGGGCGAAGAGTTGCAATTTTCGCTCACCCGGGGCAATCCATTGAAGAGGCAGATTCAGATCTCCAATATTCAGGGCAAGGGGGATAGGGTAACAGTTACATATCAACTCCCTGGAGCACCCCCGCTCTCCAACAGCGCCGCATGGGTCGCTTCCCCCAAGCGTATCAGGTTTGACAAGTCTTCTTATACTGGCATCCACGACCCTGCCATCATTACAGTCCTCGATATGGACGCCAATTATGATACAGGACTCAATGATTCACTGGCTGTGCTTCTGACAAGCCAGACTGACCCCGTGGGCATCTCCCTGACCCTGCGCGAGTCGGGAGCAAATACGCGTCTTTTCACAACTGATATCCTCACTGACACTCTCCTTTACTCCCTGATGGAGCGCAATCAGGACCTGCGGAAACTCAAGGTCTC
>JAPLSR010000219.1 GCA_026398545.1 Candidatus Sumerlaeota bacterium
CCTGACCCCACCTTTGACGTTGAGGGCTATGACACTGCCCACAAACTCTGCATCCTTGCCTCAATGGCGTTCGGGCAGGACATCCGCATAGACTCGGTCTTCACCAGCGGCATCACCCTTGTGCAGAAGGAAGACCTCGCCTGCGCCCGCGAGCTGGGATACACAATTAAACTCCTCGGCATCGCCAGATTGCACAAGGACGGCAAGGCAGAGGTGAGGGTGCATCCCACACTTATTCCACGCACATCCATGCTTGCATCGATTCGCGGCGTCTTCAACGCAATGGAAATTGATGGAGAGCCTGTCGGGTGCCAGATGCTTTATGGTCGGGGCGCAGGGTGGGGTTCCACATCAAGCGCCATCATCGGCGATGTGATGGATATTGCCAGCGCCATTGCATCAGGCGCCCATATCCCCTATCCCGTTGAAATCCCCGTCGGGCAGAAGGACATCAAGCCCATGGAGGAACTCATGACGGCATATTATATTCGCATGACCCTCAGGGATGCGTCGGGGATGCTTGCAAAGGTATCAAGCGTCTTCGGCAGAAACAGAATCAGTATAAAATCCGTTCTTCAAAAGACTAGCGACCGGCGAGGATATGTCTGCGCCATCTTCATCACACACAAGGCGCTGGAAGGCAGCGTTCAAAAGGCGCTCGATATATTGAAGGAGAAAAAACTCTGCCGAGAAAAACCGTTCGTCCTGCGTGTTGAGGAATAGTCATGATTATCGGCGTGGGGATTGACATCGTTGAGGTGGAACGCATCAAGGCGGCGTGGGATGCGCACGGAGATCGTTTTTTAAACAGGATTCTGACGGAGCCGGAAAAGGCATATTGTCTGAAGTTTGCCGGAGCGGCTCTGGAGGTCGCTGGACGCTTCGCCGCCAAGGAGGCGTTTTCCAAGGCGATTTATACAGGCATGGCGCAGGGCGTTCACTGGCGCGACATTGAAATTACCAACGAGCCGAGCGGCGCGCCGAAAATGACCATAAAGGGCAAAGCGGCGGAACATGCGGAATCATTGGGAGTGAATCGAATTCATGTGAGCATCAGCCATACACATCAACACGCCGCCGCCGTGGTAATAGTTGAAAAAGCGTAAAATTTCTCTTGAATCCCTCCGAGCCGACAGCGTAAAAAAATAACTTGTTTTTGATGATGAGGTTAAACGTTCTTTTACAAATTGCCGAAGTGGCGGAACTGGCATACGCGCATGGTTGAGGGCCATGTGGACATTGTCCTTGGGGGTTCAAGTCCCCCCTTCGGCACCAATAATAATCAGTCCCGCATTGGATGCTGAATCAATCCATGCGGGACTTTTTATTTAAAATCGATTGAGAATCGATTGAGGGTCAGACCCCTATAAAAATGTATAAAATTGCATTGAGTGCCTTCCGGGTTATTTAATGGGAAATATAGTGCACGCCGCCGAGTATGCCGAATGTCTCGATGTAAATCGGATTCATATCAGCCTGCCCCATGCCGCCCATTATACCTTTGCCATGATTTTGGCTGAAAAAATTCAAAATACTTCTTGACTTACTTAGAATAGATATAATACATTTTAATCTTTTATTTTAAACGATAAGGTTAAAGGTTCTTTTACAAAAGTGGTGTGGGTTTCCTTGATTTCTTAAGTAATAAATGTGGCTGAATCATTTATGAAATATATGACTTGCAAGTGAGACCCATGGATAACGGTGAAAATTCTCTTGCAAAGCTAATCGGTTCAGAACTTGACCGTCTTTCAAAACAAGTAGTAGAAGAAGATATAAAACGAAGAAATTCCATAAGAAAATATTTATCACTAATAATAAAAGCATTCAGGGAATCAAATACTGAAGTAATAAATAAGCTGTTATTTAGAAAGTTAAAGGATCAACTTATAACTTATTATCCTATAGCTAATGAGATATTTGAAAGACTTTCAATCGATGTTAAAAGGCGCGCTAAGCAGGTTTCTTCGCCTCTTTTTAACCGTATTAGTGAATATTGTGCAAATAATAAAATTTCTCTTCAAGGGAAATTACCAAAGTTATTTGTCGGTCACCTTCTTGAAATTGAATTGGACGAAAACAAACATACGGCCAGAGTAGGAACCATCTTTTTGAAAACTTTAGATTGGGAAAAGATTCGTGTTGCAATAGACCATGAACGGCATAGAATTTGGGATGGAGATTTTTATCCGATCGATTTTCAAGATAATCTAATCAAAGTCCATTCAGAGTTACTCAAAACAAAGCACAAGCCTAAGAAATATAGAGTACTCCACCGGCAAATGGAGCCATATTAGCCTGAGTGCTAAATTTTCCTTCCGTTCAGTGATTTACTGCCCCTGGAGTCTGATGCGATTTTGAAAATAATAATCAAGCATCTCGCGCGCAAGCGGGGCGGCGGTGGCGCCACCATATCCACCCTCCTCAATCAACACCAGAACAGCTACCTCAGGCGCATCATACGGTGCGAAACAGATGAACCAGGCGTCGTTCTCCCTCCCCGGTCTTTCAGCGGTGCCTGTCTTTCCCGCCGCCTTCCACTCCTTTGAAAAGCCTGCCTGAAATGCCGTGCCGCCGGATGAATTGACAACTCCCTTTAAGCCTTCCATGATGAGGCGTCGACTTTCTTCGGGAAGGGTGGTGTCCCTTGTCTTAGGGACAAATTCCGTGCGATGTCCCTCGGCATCCTTGTGGTGGAGAAGGAGATGTGGCTGGACAAGTCTGCCCCCGTTGGCAAAGATGCAGTAGGAGATTAGCGCCTGCAGAGGCGTGGCGCTGATGGTGCCCTGTCCAATGCTCATATAAAGAAGTTCCCCAGGGGGAATGGAATCGGGGGACTGTAAAGGAAGCTTGCCACTCACCTCATAAGGGAGGTCGATGTCAGTCTCCAGCCCATATCCGAAAAGAATTGCCCATTGCAAAAGCCTTGGCGCTCCTATCTTCCTTGCAATCTGATAGAAGTAAACATTGCACGATTCCTTGATGGCGTTTCTCATATTTATCCGCCCATGCCCTGTCGGGAGTTCGCACATGAAGGGCTTTT
>JAPLSR010000131.1 GCA_026398545.1 Candidatus Sumerlaeota bacterium
GGGACGCAGGAAGTGCTTCACGGTAAAATCCACGGCGCAGAGCTGCAGGACACGGAGCGTCATGGTCATAACTCCTCACCCGCACATTGATATATTGTTTATGCCAAAAATTGTTGCGTTCAATCAAGAAGATTGGCAGGAGGTTATCATATTTTTATTGCACGGCAAGTCGAAACCGGCAAGAGAGTGGTCTCATTGACAATATTATCTCATGGAGATTAATTATCACCAACCCCAAAATGGAGAGGAAATATGGTAGATGTGGAGAAGACATGTGCGGCGCTGGAGAGAAACAAAATAGCTGTTCTTCGCTTCAAAACCGGCGCAGAGGCGAGGGATGAGGCGCTCCGGCGTCTTCCAAAGGACGCACAAATCGCCCTCGGCGGTTCAACCACAACGGCGCAGATTGGATTGCAGGATGCCCTTCGCAGCGGCGGGTTCAATCTCATTGACGCCTATGTTCCTGACCTTGCAAGAGAGGAAGCAATTCGCCGCCGGCGTCAGGGTCTTCTCGCCGATTATTTCATCACGGGGACAAATGCCATCACAGAATCAGGAGAACTTGTGAACATGGACGGGCTTGGCAACCGGGTGGCGGCGCAGATTTTTGGTCCCCGGAAGGTTTTTATCTTTGCCTCGTTGAAAAAGATTGTGCCGGATGTCCATTCCGCACTCCACAGAATAAGAACTGTTGCCGCGCCGATGAATGCCCGACGCCTCGGACTTGATATCCCATGCGCCCGTGGAGAGGATTGTTCAGACTGCCCGCCGGAACGCTCCATCTGCAATTATACCGTTATCATGCACCACCAGTCTGCGAAAGACAGGCTCCTCCTTTTTCTGATTGAGGAGGCTTTCGGGTTCTGAGAAAAGGCGTCCTATTTACTATACGGATAATTCGTAATTTTGGGGAGGGGTATGACGCGGTAAAGCGACATGAGGCGGGCGCGGGCATCATTGAGCTTGGTGTTTAAGTCTTCAGATTCACGTGTGGCAAGCGTGGGGTCAATCTGGAGCGCGGCTTGCCAGGTATCAATGGCGCGGTTCAAGAATTTTTTTGCCTCTTCCTTGTCGCTGACAATCAAAGAACCACTCCTTCTTTCCGTGGACATCAGGGCATTGATATGTGATTCAGCGGTGGCGTAAAATTCGTCTCCACGCCGCGCCAGTGCAAGTGCCCGTGTATTTTTCTCTCTGGTTTCCTTGCGGAGCTCATTTTCCGCCCGCTCTTTCATCTCATAAGCCTTGGCGAGGATATCGGGGAGTTTGGCATAATTGGCTGCAATCTGCCCGACTTTATAAATAGTGGTGTCATATTCCTTTCTATCAAAGGCGTCCCGCGCCTCAGCAAGGTCCTGGGAGGCGTAATAAGTCAAGCCTGCAAGGGCTTTTTCATTCTTGGCATCAAGCCCAAGAACATAGAAGTAGCGTTCCCTCGCATCCTCATCCAGGTTGTGTTCCTTGCAGAAATCACCGAGTTTGATATGTCCATCTAAGTCATTTGCCCCGAGGGTTGCCAATTGTGAGGAATACTGGTCGTAGTAGAGGGGTGTGGGGTCTTCATTGGGGAAGAATTCAAGGAGGACTTTATAGTAATCGGCGGCTTTATCGAATTTTTTCTCAGCGGCGGCGTTTCCATGGAGGGTGGTGAGGACCTGGCGCAGTCTGTCATCTGTCACAGGGTCTGCAATATTAGTCCCACGTTTCAGGACAATAAGATAGGGGAGTGCCTTAGCCATGTCCCTTTCCTTGAAATAGAGGTCTGTAAGGATTCTGGCGACTTCAAGGTTGCCCGGATTAGACTCATAGCGCTTTTCATAAATGGCTATCATCTTGGAAGTCATGGCGGGGTCATTTTTCCAGATGGCGAGGAGTTGGTTAAAAACATCCTGATTATCGGGCTGGATGGCGAGCGCCTTTTCAAAATATTCAACCGCGCCCTTTGGATTCATCTGGTCAATGCGCAACAGTCCCAGCTGATAATAGAGTCTGACCTTCAGGGATGTCGCAGTTTGTTTCTGTTGGTTAGAGAGGGCGAGGCGCTCAATCTGGTCCATGAGATTCTGTGCCTCATCAAGCTTATTATCATCGATGAGTTTTCCAATATTAGAAAGGGAAATGTCAACTTCCTGCGCATGTTCGATGGCGTGGCGCTTTGCCTCTTCCTTGATTGCCTGTTGAATATCTTCAATTAGTTTCTGGGCATCCTTATTTTGCGGATTGACCTTCAGTGCCTTATCGGCATATCCAGCCGCCTTGGAATAACTCTTAGACTGGAAAAAGTCTCTGGCGATATACATATAGCTGACATCGTCCGTCTCCTTGTCAATCCTTGCTATGCGGTTGAGAGGGATTCTCATCTCTCCCACGCTGGTCTCAAAGAGGATATTTTCAGGGTCGCTCTTTGACTCGCTCACCCTGCCTATCCTGCGTTCCCCGGTTTTCAGAATAATGGTATCGGCAAATATGTAATGGGACAATATAATAAGAAGCCCAATAAGGATAAAGAGCCCCTTTTTCATCATCAGCCTCCTTTTACACGAAACAAAACTCGCACCGCCGCTCTTTATATTCATTGATTATAAATTAGGGTGTAGAGAAGGTCTCTGTCAATTACATTATATCGTCATCTCTTTAAACCGGAATTCATTTCCATTCACTTTATACAATTTTTTCCTTGAACAACCCCAAAAGGGTGTTTATTAAAGACGAAGATTTCATCATGATGATTAAATTTTATCGAAAGGAGTCCGGCCATGCACAGTGAAAATGTTATTACTTTGTCCAAGAAAAATATCCCCAAAAGGTGGTATAACATCCAGCCCGACTTGAGAAAACCTCTGGAACCGCCCCTCCATCCCGCCACACGCCAACCCATGACGCCCAAGGAGATGGAGATGATTTTCCCTGGCAACCTCATGGAACAGGAAGCAAGCCAGGAGCGATGGATAGATATCCCCGAGGATGTCCTTGACGTCCTCTCCATGTGGCGCCCCACACCCCTCATCCGCGCCAGAAAGTTTGAGGAGGCGCTGGAGACACCCGCCCAGATTTGGTATAAATATGAAGGAGGAAGCCCTCCGGGGAGTCACAAGCCAAATACCGCCGTCCCGCAGGCTTACTTCAACAAGAAGGCAGGCATCAAACGTCTTGCCACAGAGACCGGCGCGGGGCAATGGGGTTCCGCACTCGCCTTTGCCTGTTATCATTATGGACTCAAATGCCAGGTGTATATGGTCAAGGTCAGTTATCAACAGAAACCCTACCGCAAATCCATGATGCATCTATGGCAGGCGGAGGTGACTCCCAGTCCGAGTAATAAAACTGAGGTGGGAAGGAAGATTCTTGAAAAGGACCCGGAGTGCCTCGGCAGTCTCGGCATCGCCATCAGCGAGGCGATTGAAGATACCCTCCATCACCCGGATACAAAATATTCACTTGGAAGCGTCCTGAACCATGTCCTGATGCATCAGACCATCATCGGTCTGGAGACGAAGGAGCAACTCAAAATGGCAGGGGTCAAACCTGACATCATTATCGGCTGCGTTGGAGGGGGCAGCAATTATGCGGGGCTTGCCCTCCCCTTCATGGCGGACAAACTTGCAGGAAAGGATGATTATAAATTCATCGCCGTGGAACCCACCGCCTGCCCATCTCTCACACGCGGCGAATATCGTTATGACTTCGGTGACACGGTGGGTATGACGCCTCTCATCAAGATGTACACCCTCGGTCGCAATTTCATTGCGCCCCCAATACACTCCGGCGGGTTGCGCTATCACGGCATGGCGCCTATCATCAGCAACCTTGTGAATGAGGGACTCATGGAGGCGCAGGCGAAGTTGCAGATTCCTACATTTGAGGCGGCTGTGCTCTTTGCCAGGACGGAGGGGATAATTCCCGCACCTGAGACCGCCCATGCCATCCGCGCAACCGTGGATGAGGCGCTGAAGGCTAAAAAGGAAAATACCCCGCGCGTGATTCTCTTTAACTTCAGCGGCCACGGACTGCTTGACCTCTCCGCCTATGATGCATATTTCAGCGGCGAGTTAAAGGACTATGAGTATGTCCCGCAAAAGGAGGGCTGAGATACTGCAAGGAGTGAAGTGTGGCAAACCGGCGGCTTAAAACGCTGTCTTTGCCCGATTGAAGAATCGGATGGCGGTGAAAAGTAGAATGGCATCCATGCCGGATAATATGTAAAATGCCGGCATAAGAAATTCCCATGTTATCGTGAATTTCACCCATCCAACAATCAGCGGCAGACAAATTATGAGCCATCCGATGCGGCTGAGTTGATAAGCCGTCCTCAGGTCTCTGCATCTGAGGGAAAAAAAGACACCGACGGCAATGCCTGCAAATATGACGGGGATGGTAAATGCGAAAAGTGCAAATGAGCTGAGAGCGTTGTAAAAGAAATCCATCCCTTGTCCCGCCCTGTAAAGATAAATATTTGCGCCCGCCGCACCGGTCAGAACTACAATTACGGTAAACACATAGGTATAAATGAAAACTGCCATAACCTTGCCGATGAATATTGCCGCATCCGGCAGCCTTGTGGCAAGAAGCGCTTCCAGCGTCTTGCGCTCCCGCTCACCGGCAAAGCTGTCCGCCACGAGCCCGCTTGACATCACAAGGGGCACAAGAAATATATAAAGGGATAATGATGCGAACGTCTGCCGCAGGAAGTATTCACCCTGTTCATACGGGATAAAGAGTCCAAAGAGGAGGATGAAAATAGCGGATGACAGGATTTGTCCCAAACTCAGAGATAGAATGATAATCTCCTTCAGTTCCTTTTTAATAACGGTGCCTATATCCCGTAACAACTTATCCACGGCGCATATCCTTCCCTCGTCGGCGTCTCATAACCTCATTTCAGAAGACCATGCTCAAGGAAAAGGGAATGTTTCAAGAGCGCCTCGGGCAGTCCGCCGTGAAGGACATACGCCGCGGCGGTTAGGTCATGTCCCTGCGTGAATGGAAAGGGGACAGCCGCACAAAGTCCAATGCCCGCGGCGCGGATTGCCCGCACGCCCGACTCGCTATCCTCAAAGCCTATGACGGCATCCATGTCTTCACGCGCCACCCCCATACGGTGCAGGGCGATGCTGTAAAGGTCGGGATGGGGTTTCAGACGGATTTCAGAGGAGTCCGAGGCAGTAATGAAACCATCGTATGTCCTGGAGAAATCGGAGAAACGGGAGAGGATGAACTCCTTTTTTTCCTGTGAGATATCCCAGGATGCCGCCTGTCTGTAAAGAATCTTGAACACCTCCTTCAGAACGATGCGCGCCTCGTATTCAATGGATGAGGTGACGATGGCAACGCGCAGGGGATTTCGTTCCAGCCAGCGACCCAGTCCGAAGAGACGCTCCATCCCTTTCCCGATTTCATCCGGCGTGGCGTCACATTTCAGTCTGAGTCGCAGCAGGTCTCTCAGTTCCTCGCCGAAGCGTCCAAGATGTTCGCCAAGCCATCCCTTGAGGGCGGCGATAAAAATGGCTACTCCGGGCATGGGTTCAATCAGACGTGCTGATGGGTTTCCAAGGATTTTTACGGAAAGGGAATCCCCTTTTCCTTTTGCAATGAGGGCAAGTATCTCATGATAGCGCTGGTAATAGATATCAATAGCGGCGCGGACGCGGTCTTCGAAGGTTTCAAGGCGGGGCATACTGGGATAAAGGCGCAGAAGTGCGCAAACGAGCAACTCTCCCTCCTTTTTATCAAAGGAGGTTCTAACAAGAAATGAGCGCACCGAATCCTCCTTCAACATCCCTCCAATGCCCAGAGTTTGAAGATTGGCAAGAACCTCCTCCCTGCGCCCCGGGTCGCGCCCCTCGACCAGAGTCCACAAAACAGCATGGAAATAAGCATGTCGAAACGCCTCAATGTCAATGCCACCCTCGTATTTTCTAATCAGGTATTCCACATGTTTGGTGGTGCTGTTGCCGATGATATGGGGCAGGTCTGCCTTTCGTTCTATCCCTTTCCATCCCTTGTTCAGTTCCTTCCCGCAGATTTTTCCCACCGTGAATTCCAGAGAATGGACGCAGAGTTCCTCCGTGGTTGTCGTGGTGCCGTCCATATCCTTGACAATGGCGACAAGCCTTGTGCGCGGCGTCAGGATTTTGGGCGGCATGGGGTAAATGTCACATGGGCGGTAAATATATGAGGGATTTTCAACGATGGTGAACTCTGAGGCGCCCAGACGGGAGGATATATTCTCAAGGACATCTTTAGATTCGGATACGCCGGCAATTTTCGGGATGGTCATAAGGCGCTCCTTGCACAACTATGTCAGAATTTTACGGCAAGAACGATTAACAGGAACCCAAAAACCTGAAATTCAGCGGAACTCCATAAGGACTGTCAATCACAAATATTTTTCAGCGGCGGCAAGGACATCATCCACCGTGACTTCTTCCATGCACTGAAAGGTTCTGCGGCAGCGGGGGCTCATGCAGGGAGGATGGTCCTGGGGTTTGCGAATGAGTGTCGCCCTGTCCGAACAGGGGGCAGTCCGCCGCCAGTCGGTTGAACCAAAGATTGCCACGATGGGGATATTCACCGCGGCGGCAACATGCATCAGCCCGGAATCATTCGTCACAAAAAGGGAGTAATGCCCCATGACGGCAGGGAGGATTTTTAAAGAGACCTTTCCCACAAGGTCAATCATGTCACAGCGACACATCTGTTTTACCTTTTCAAAAAACGGGCGGTCTCTTGCCACACTCACGAAAACACACCTGACGCCGTGTTTTTCAGTCAGAAGCCGTGTCACATCCGCAAAACGCTCCGGCAGCCACCGCTTGGTCTCCCACTGAAAGGCGAACGGATTGACGCCCACAAGGCGCTTCTCACCATCCCAACCGTTTTCCAGAAGGAGACGCCTCGCCTCACGCCGCTCAGACTCGTCCGGATATAATCTCAACACCCTCCTGTGGCGTGAGAGGTCGGTGAATGGGCTCAGGAGATTGAGATAATACTCAACCATGGAGGACTGCATGATGTCCGGCGTTTGCGCAATGGGTCTGGTAAGCAGGAGACGGCGAAAATTCATGGCATACCCGATGCGTTCCCGGACATTCCCCGCATAAAAGGCAAGGGCGGTGCGAAAGGAATTGGTGAGGAGAAATCCTGAGTCGGGTCGCCTCTCGCGCAAAAGCCTGACAAGCAGAAGGGTGGAGATATATTTTCCCCTCTCCTCCAGTGTCAAAATCTCATCTATGCCGGGGAAATGGCTGAGGATATCTGAGATCCATGGGCTCCCCACAAGGGTGATGCGGGAGGAGGGGAAGACGTCGCGAAGGGTGTGCAAAAAGGGTGTGGCAAGAACGGTGTCGCCAAGCCAGTTGGGGAGATGGACAATGATGCTCTGTCGGTCATTTATCATGGCTGTCTTTCTGCCGCTCATATAGCTTTGCATATTTCAGAAAGACGCTGTAGGAGGCGAGGATGCACAAAATCAGTCCGGGAATGCCGTCCAGAAATCCAAGGTTAAGGATATATTGTCTGAAGAAGCGAAAAAGCGGGCGGAGTGTGAGGTGATACCATCTGACCTTTTTTGTTGTGCGCTCGCGGTCGCCAGCCGCCCACGTTGTGTAGCGCTCCATCTTCTTCAAAAATTGCTCCATGGAGGAAAAGGTATAATGAACAAGTTTGTTTTTCAGGTGGCGCGAGCGACCATCCAGAATGACATTTGCATGAACCTCGCGCTCCTGGTAGCGCCCCCTGTCGCGGCGGAAAAGGCGAAGGACGTTATCCCTGTTCCACCCGCAGTGATTGATGCGCCTCCCCATGAAATGATTGATGCGATAAATGGAGAAGCCGTCATAGCCATCGCCGTCGCTTTTCAGGATTTCCAGAATCTCATCGCGAAGCTCAGGCGTGACTCGCTCATCTGCATCCACAATCATAACCCATGGATGCGTCGCCTGCGGGATTGCCCAGTTTTTCTGCGTGGCGGAATTGACATACTCATGCTGGACGATGCGGCTGGTGAAAGGGCGTGCAATCTCAAGCGTCCTGTCCGTGCTGAAAGAGTCCACCACAAAGATTTCATCCGCCCACCTGACCGACTCCAGGCACTCGCGGATATTTCGCTCCTCATTAAACGTGGGTATGATGATAGTCAATTTTGCCGTCTCGGTCATAAAACCCAGTCTCATATCCAAATATAACTTAATTGTTA
>JAPLSR010000112.1 GCA_026398545.1 Candidatus Sumerlaeota bacterium
GGACGAACTGTCAGATAGGTGTATTGGTCATTATCAAAATAAAACCGGATGCCCTCATCAGGGAAGCCGCGCCAGTTGACGGCGTCATACTTTCCAGTCTTGTAGATGTAAGTGGACGTTGCCTTGAACCCGCAGATTTCGAACCTGCCTGCCTTTGCCTTCCTGTGCAATTCCTCCGTCTTCACAAGAATGCTCTTCTTTTTTGTATAGCCCGCAAGACCCTCATACTCGCCGTCCATGGGCGATGGTTCATAGTGATTATAAATGAAGCCGATATCGGGGTCGAGGAAGATTTCCTTATCGAGGATTTCTATGAGGGATGTTTTTTGCTCCTTTGCCCAGGCGGCGACTTCGGCAATGAGGAGTGCGGCGAATGTGCCGTCCTTATCCCGCACATGTCCGCCCTCGCCAAGGGAGAATCTGTCCTTCGGGGGACCGCCCAGCAGGGAAAATCCGTTCGATTGCTCCATTGTGGCAACATTGATGCTGCGCTCCGGCGTCATATTGAGATATTCCATGACCACGGGGTCGCATTTTTCCTGTGATGGGATAAGGCGTCCATGCGAAAGGTTCAGGATTTTCTCCTTTTCCCAGAATCGACGCACGCCGGCTGCCAGCATGGCAAATCCCACCCATGTGCGCACAACGCCCAGACCGTGCTTCAGCGCCAGACGCGCAATGACATCTGAGGTGGTGTGGGACTGGGCGATGAATTTTTTCTCCGCATCCTGGACGCCGCCGTATTTTCTGATTTCGTAATTGAGGCGATACCACAGGACGAGGCACCAGGCATCATCCGCGGGGAGGAGTGTGTAATCAGCGCCGCCGTAAATATCTCGCTGGTTTGCGGGAACCTTGACCACCACGCCGCATCGGTCAGCATCGGGGTCAGTGCCGATGAGGATGTCCATATCCCTGAACTTTCCCGGATATTCCTTTTCAAACGCCCAGACGCTTAGTTCAGCTGCGCGCCAATCGCCCGGGTCGGGCTGCTGCTCCCTGCCGGGCTCAGAGCAGAATGCGGGGAAAAGGCCGTTCAGCTCGTCCATGGATTTGATTATCATCGGTTTCCCAAAGCCGATGCCCTCAAGGATGGCGGGGACTGCCTTGCGACCGGCGCCATTAAAGGCGCAGAAGGCAACCTGGAGAGGCTTTTTCTGGCTCTTTATCATCTCCGGCTGGAGGAGGAAACTCATCACGTGCCTCACATGGCGTTCATGCATGTTGATAAGATGGTCTTTGCGGCCGCAGTAATCAAAGTCCGGCAGAGACATTGCGCCGCCGAGGAACCAGAGCTGGTCGGGCGCGGCATCCTTGAAATCGCGCAGGATAATCTGCGCCGCTGTGGCGGGCTTTATATATTTTTCATAAATCTCATCACGTTCCTGCGGGTCAAACTGCGAGCCGTTGCCGCAGGAGAGCTTGTAACCATTATAGCGATAATCGTTGTGGGAGGCGCTGACGAGGATGCCTGCATCCGCGCGGAGATTAGGAACGGCGAATGTGACTTCGGGATAGGGACATGCCTCGTCAAAGAAGTAAACACGGATGTCATAGCCGAGAAATAGACGGGCGATGAGGGCGGCAAAGTCCTGACCCCGGATGCGGCTGTCATAACCGATGACGATATCCTTCAACCCCTTTTCCCTCATATAGCGCGCCACGCCGACTGATTTCAGAAGGACAACCTTGTCATTAAATGTGTTGGGTCCCTTCAGGATGCGGACGCCGATACCCTCCTCCTTTAACTTCAGGATGGATTCCTTGTCAAAAGCCATTTTCCCGCGGATGCCGCCTGTTCCGAACTTTATTTCGGAAACAAAGGCATTGGTAATATCC
>JAPLSR010000073.1 GCA_026398545.1 Candidatus Sumerlaeota bacterium
TCATCGATTGGCGGAACCGGATAAGTCGCTCCAGATTACCCAGAACCGTCTGTATCTCGCCGCCTCTGCGATATTTTTCATAAAAGGGCTGCTCAACATCTTCCGCCGCAATAATGAGTTTGCTCAAACCGGATTCAACAAGGTTGTAAAGGGTTTCATCTGAAAGCGGCATGGAGAAATTGGTGCTGATGGAGCAAAAGATGCGGTATTCCTGCGCGGCATGACGTATCATTTTTACAATATCCGAATTCAGCATCGGTTCCCCATAACGATAGAGCTCCAATCCGATGAGGTATGGACCAATCCGCTCCATGAGCCGTTCAAACAGTTCAAAAGGCATGAGCCCGCGCGGCTCCTGTTCAAGGTTGCCCGCACCAACAGGGCAGAAGGGACATCTGAGATTGCAGACATTGGAGGGGTCGATATGGGCAAATATGGGAAAAGCACTGATATTTGTAACTGGACGTCTCAAGAGTGCGAGCATCCTTTTGTAGTTTGTATGTTTTTCCCGCAATAAACTCGCCGGGGCGGGCTTTAGATGACGCGTTCGGATGAGTCTGGGCTCCGTTAATCTTAAACGCATTGTGTTAATGTAATATCGGCCTTGCAAAGAGACGGGACAATTCACGCAACACTCAAAGACGCAACCCCTCTCCCCATCCGGCGCGGTAACAGGCAGATTCATCTCGCTCAGCAAATATCGCCTTGTGCCCGTGAACCACTCGTTATTAAGGAGTTTTTCAATCGGCTCGGAAAAAAGTGGGAAGGTCGGCCCTTTTGTTGGTGCGCAGGCACACGCCTCAACATCCCCATTAATACGAATATTGACCGTTGTCCAGAGCTGGTCGCAGAAATAGGTGCGAGGGCGGATGAATTTTCTCAGCGCTTCCTTGATATATAAAGATGGTTGCCACATAAATATGGTCCTGAGGGCATGTGCATCACATAAATGTCTCTTCCCGCATTTGGCTCATCACTCCTCAAAGAGTGCATCCACGAACTCTTCCGTATTAAAGTCCCGCAGGTCGTCCACCTTCTCTCCGATGCCGATTTTCAGGACAGGCGTATCAAAGAGGTTGCGGATGGCGATGAGGATTCCGCCCTTTGCTGTGCCATCAAGTTTGGTCATAATCAAACCCGTTACGGACACCGCCTCACTGAAGATTTTCACCTGGTTTATGGCATTCTGCCCCGTGGTGGCATCAAGGACGAGCAGTGATTCGTGCGGGGCATCGGGGATAATTTTCTTGATGACCCGGCAGACCTTTTGCAGTTCAGCCATGAGATTGACCTTTGTGTGGAGGCGGCCAGCGGTATCAATCAGCACCACATCAACCTTCTGGCTGCGGGCAGAGTTCAGGGCATCAAAGCAGACAGATGCGGGGTCGGAACCCATTGCCTGACGGATAAACAGGCTGCCGGTGCGTTTTGCCCAGATTTCAAGTTGCTCCACAGCGGCGGCGCGGAAGGTGTCCGCCGCAACAATCATGACAGAAAGCCCCTGCTCCCTGAAATGTTGTGCCAGCTTGCCAATGGTTGTGGTCTTCCCCGTGCCGTTAACGCCGACCACCAATATAACGAAGGGACGCTGGTCGCTAATCTGCAGGAGCCGCTCATTCTTTTTGATGATTTCAAGCATGACCTCCTTGAAGAGGGCAATCATGGGTTCAGGACCTTCAATCCCGCGAGCGCGCGTCTCATGCCGAATCCGGTCAACGATTTTGAGGGTTGTCTCTACTCCGACATCCGCCTGGATTAATATCTCCTCAATTTCCCTCAGGAGTTCCTCGCTGACGCGACCGCGGAGACGGATTGCCTCCTTCACCCTGAAGACGATGTTTTCTTTTGTCTTTGCGAGGCGTTCCTTCAGGCGGGAAAAGAGCCCTTTTTTCTCAGGGATTTCCGCTTCCTGCCGTCTCTCCCCCTCACCAATGGATTGCGTGCCTTCCCCATTTGTCTTCTTAAAGAAGAACATTTATGAATCCTTTACTTGATTTTCTGCACAAAATCAGCGAACAGGATATAACATTTGCGTGAAAGAGCTCAAGAGGTATTTCCAGGAATTGTCCGGCGTGAATGACAAGAAAAAGATACGGGCAGGAATATTCCTGATTCTCTGCGTGGCGGGATTTTTCCGCCTGTGGAATCTGGGAAAAAATCCGCCCGCCCTCTTCAGAGATGAAGCGGAAAAGGGTTACACTGCCTATAGTATTGTCCGCACGGGTGGCTATCTTTATTTCAGTGGTCCACCCGACCGCATTGAACTGCGTTTTCAGAGGTTGCCGCTTTTCATC
>JAPLSR010000266.1 GCA_026398545.1 Candidatus Sumerlaeota bacterium
GGACAGCCTCCTTGAGGAGGCTGTCGGCAGTGGCAAGGTCATCTTCCTGTGGCTCGGCGGTGGAGGGCGTGGGTGTTGGCACGGATGGGACACCTGAAGGATTAGGACTGGAAAACGTGGATGCCGCTGGCGATACCAATCCATGAAATTTATCAATATTCTCCATCCTCTTCCCCGCCGTCAGGACAAGAAACAGGAAACCGCCTGCCATGAGAAAAAGTATGCCGAATATGCGGGAGGCAAGAGGCTGGCGTTTTTCCGGAAAGAGCTGGACGAAAAAACTGGCGATTTGCAGAAAGCTGATGCGACTCCCCTGTATAATGGTGCCGGGGAAGAAAATGCAAACAAGTCCCAGAAGCACACAAAGGGCGGCGAGGAATCTCACGAAAAAATCATCCTGTGAGCCTGCGATGGATGATAAAAGAATTTCCACCCTTTTCCCCTCTCATGAAATCACACAAGGAATTTATAAAGCGTCCTTTTTTTCAAGCAAAATCTGGGGGGCGTCTAATAAAATGATTCACCTGAGGCGGATATGCGTGGGGACTCCATCAGCGCCATATTTTCATCTATTAAATGGTATAATATGTTTCACCAACTGCCGGGTTCAAAAAGTGATTGCAAAATTGAGGGTTAAAAAATTATAATCAGGATTGAATGAATGTTAGAGTTAAAGTTTGGCGCAAATTTTTTAAAGGAATAATCTCATGTCGCAACTGTGGGGGCTTCTGCGGATAATTAATCTGATAGACATGCTTGACATCCTTGTGATGACCTTCATTTTTTATTTTGCCCTTTCACTTTTAAAGGGGACACGGTCATCAGTGGCGCTTCGTGGCTGGGTCTCCCTGATACTTATCTCATTCGGAGGATATATCATTGCCAAATCCCTCCGTTTAACCGGCGTGGCATATATCTTTGGCAACTTCTGGATAATTATCGTGCTTGTCTTCCTGATTGTTTTCCAAAATGATTTTAAAAAGGCGTTGACAGACCTGGGACAGATGCGCCTTTTCCGCGCCATCTTCATGCAGAGCGGGGAATATATTGAGGAATTGCTAAAGGCGGTGGAGGTGATGTCTACGCACAAGGTGGGGGGGTTGATAGCGATTGAGCGCCGTAATCCTCTCCAGGTCTATGTCGCCACGGGGACAGTGGTGGATGGGGCCGTCACGGCGGAACTCATTCGCACCGTCTTCACCAACCTGACTCCCCTGCATGACGGCGCCCTTATTATCAGGAATGGCCGCATCGAAGCGGCGGGCTGTATCCTGCCACTCACAGATAGTCCCGACCTGAGCCGGGACCTCGGAACGCGCCACCGCGCCGCAGTTGGACTGAGTGAAGAGACAGATGCCGTGGTCATAGTCGTCTCCGAGGAGACGGGCACTATCTCCCTTGCAGTGGAGGGGAAACTCCACCGTGCCCTGACACCGGACAATCTGCACGAGCAACTGACTCAACTTCTCCATATTGCGCCTGAGGAAAGGGAAAAACATGCCGAGGCCTAAACTCACATCGGAAATTGCCCTCTTCATCACCTCCTTTTTTATAGCCATGATTATCTGGATTGTTGCCAAGCAGAATGATTTCGAAAACCAGACCGTCTCAGCCCATGTGACAGCAGTGGACGCGCCGGAGAATATCGAAACCCAGATTACTCCCCCCAACGTTAACATCTCCGTCCAGTATCCAAAAACCTATGCCCATCTTATAATACCCGACGCCTTTACCATTGAACTCAAAGGAATTGATGAGAATTTCGCAGGCATCGATAGTTTCAAGCTGACGCCTATGAACATAAGCCTGCGCAATGTTGTAATGCACAACCTGCCGGATTCGGTGCGCCCGACGGCGCTGGCACAGGAGTTTGTCAACATCAATGCCCGCATACTGACAGAAAAGGCTCGCATCGTTGTTCAGAAGACGGGTAATCCGGCGCAGGGTTACCGTTTAATCGTTGACCCGCCGCCCGTCCAGCCCGCGGAAATTCTCCTCACCGGTCCCCCCAAAAACCTCGCCAAAGCCAAAAAACAGGGCGAGGAATTCATCACCATTCAAACCGAGGCGGTCAATATCGAAGGGAAAAATGACAATTACTTTGAGACAGTCGATGTTCCCCTGCCGGAAGGGTTGAAATACGTCCAGGAAGACAGGATGCGCATTCAGGTCCTGGAGAAACTCAGCGTCCAGGTGCATGTGGTCATCGGAGAAAAGGAGATAAAAAAGACGTTTCCTGATGTGCCGATTGTGATAAAAACCTTCTCCAAAAATCTCAAGGCACAGTATTCACCCCTGACGGCAAGTGTGACGGTGGAGGCGCCAAAAAGCATGCTTCAGGGACTCAGCGCCGATTCCTTCATCTTCATCCCCCGCCAGCCGCTTGAAGAGACGCCTGATTATACGGCGGACATCGCCATCGACGCCAGATTTTCCGATAATATACCCAGGGCGGTGCGGGAAAAGGTCGGCATCGTCTCATGGCAACCGGAGGTTATCCGGATAAAGATTATCCCCGTTTCAGAGGGAACAGGGGAGAAAACGGATGGGACATCCCGTCCCAAATCCCCTTGAAAATCAATCCACTTATGGAGATGCAAAACCATGACTGTCCTATGCGTCAATATTGACCATGTGGCAACCCTCAGGGAAGCCAGAAAAATTTCAGAGCCTGACCCCGTCGCGGCGGCGCTCATCTGTGAGCTGGCAGGGGCGGCGGGCATCACACTCCATGTCAGAGAGGACCGCCGTCATGCCAAAGAGCGCGACCTTGAACTCCTGATGCGGCTCGCAAAAACTCGCATCAACCTTGAAATGGCGGCAGCCGAGAGTATGCTCCCAATTGCGCTGAAATATCGCCCACATCAGGTAACGCTTGTGCCGGAACGGCGCGAGGAGGTGACAACGGAAGGCGGACTGGATGTGGCGGGGAATCTGGCGCGGATTGAATCAGTAACAAATGCCCTGCAGGACGCCGGCATCCGCGTCAGCCTCTTTATCACCCCTGATGAAAACCAGATTGCCGCGGCGGCAGAAACCGGCGCGGAATTTATCGAGCTTCACACGGGCTGTTATTGCAATGCAAAGGATGAGGAAACGCTCAGGCATGAACTGGAGAGTCTGGTGCGAGGCGCACGCATTGCTCAGGACCTGGGACTGAGGGTGAATGCCGGACACGGACTCAATTACCGCAATGTCCGCCCTGTGGCGCTGATTGAGGGGATGGAGGATTTGAACATCGGGCACAGCATCATTGCCCATGCCGTCTTTGTGGGGCTCGAACGCGCCGTCAAGGAGATGCTTATCCTCATTCGCTGAAAACAATTAACCCTTAATGTTTTTTCCAGAGATGTTTCATCTGCAACTGTTGCATGAGTTTCTTACGGTTTTCCTCATAGCATTTCTGATATTTCTCAGCCCTGAGATTTCTGGCAATATAGCTCCGTTTCTTTTCAAGGGGAAGTTTTGGGAGCGCCCGCTTATCATCGAGTCGGAAAAAGAACGCCCCCTCTCTGCCCCAGAATACGCTTGTCAATCCCCCGGGTTTCATCTTCAACAATTCTTCATCCGCTTTTGCGAAATCGCTGCCATTGACCCATTCTCCTGTAGAAAGGATTCTTAATCCTTTTGAAGAATACGTTTTCGTTATCTCATCTTCCCCCTTGCCGTCTAATAAATTACGCCGCATTTCCTCAACCACCCTGATTGCCCGTTCCCTGTTTCTTACGGGCGATTCCTTTTTCCCCGAGACAGGAATATGGAAGGTGGTCAATTTCCATTGTCCCTGTTCATTCATCTCCGAAGGATGGGTGTTATAGTATTCAAGCATCTCGGATTCGGAGGGTTCAAAATCACCCTGGCGGGTTTGGGAAAACCAACCCCGCGCCATATTGCGCTCCGTGAAAATTTTTTTAAGAATTTCGCAGTCGTCGCATTTAAATCCTTGTGACTGGGCGAATAGACTTATCGCCTCTATTTCATTTCTGGCTTCTTTATATGCCTCCCTCGCCTTCTCCTTCCGGGTTTTAAGGAAATCTTCCCTTGCATAGGCAATAAGCCGTTTTTGAATCTCCGGAGAATGGGATAACTCATCTTTATCTATCTTCTTTTCCGGGACAATGGCGTGGATATAAACAATGTAATAACCGTTATGCAACAATATTACGGGCGAAAGTTTTTTTTCGGGCGTGGAAAAGACAAGTTCTATAAATTTTCTATTGAAGGTTGAATCCCTGGAAACAAGACCGATATATCCGCCGTCGGCGGCGCTAAAGGCTTCTGAATACATCAGCGCCGCATCTTTAAATGTAATCCTGTCCCTGATAACATCCTCGCGCACCTGCGATAATTTCCGGTAGAGTTCATCCCTCTGAGAAAGGGCCATGGTATCGGTGGTCATCTGGAAGATGTAGCTGACCTCCCTCATTTCGGGGTGCTCAAAGTCCTTCCGATGCTTTTCAAAAATGTCGAATAATTCAGTCTGCGTCAACGTGGTTAAACTGTCTGAAAGACGAGCAATCCAATGGTCCGAAACGCATTTATTGAAGACGCTGGCGATATTTGCAACCAGTTCCTCCTTCAGATGAAAATCATTAGCGCGGGCAATTTGGGAATATTCCCTGTCCCAGATAATATCTTCTACGGCGCCTGTTACCACTGATTCCAGTTCGCTTACTGCTCCCTTGTCTTGAGTTAGATTGTATGCTTTTAACGGGTCCCGAACCTGATAACCCAGATATTTTAGATAAAGGTTCAATTCCAGTTCTGTGACATTCCCATTCTGGTAGCGGGCGATGACATTGGAGTCCTGAGAGGTCTCTCCTGAACACAAAATACCACTCCATAAGATAGTTAATGCAATGAGAAGACAAAATATGGGGAATTTAACATGAGTCATGGTTCTATTTCCTTTGATAATATATTTAAAGATTGGCGTAATCGGGAACAAAAAAGCGACCACGAAAATGTTAATTATTTTCATAGTCGCTGATGTCAAACCAATAATCTTCTATTAATAGAGATTCCAATCCTGGACACCGGTTGCCGGCAGATTCCATCCGGAAATGGAGTTGTTCGTAAGGAGGACGTAAACCTTTTTGCCAGTGGCATTAATAGAGACATCGCCCGTTCCATTTTGATTGTTCTTCATTCCTCCGGCATATTCAATAGAGCCACTTCTGTAACCAAAGGCTGTTCCGGAGGCGTTGTAGAATGTGCAATAAACATTGATGGCTCCATCGATATTATTATTACCGGGACCAAAGGCTATGATGGTCTCGGTGCCTACCTGCTTTATATCGAAGGGACCACTGCCACCGGGAGAATCAGCGGCAAGGCGGGTAACAGTGGCGGCGCCTGTGCTCTGATTGGTCGAACCGGTATATTTATAGATGGTGGCGTCGGTCGCGGGATCATAGGTCTTTGCCGCCCAGTAGTCTGTGCCATTGGGGTCCCACGCGATATTGGTATAGCTTGCCGTTCAG
>JAPLSR010000114.1 GCA_026398545.1 Candidatus Sumerlaeota bacterium
TTATCAAAACTCGGGTTGTTCATGAAAATTCAGCCGCAGTGAATAGTCTTTCGCCGTGGTGCGCCAGTCTGAAATCCAATATCTCAGGAGGAGGGTTGCGAGTCAACAAATATACCCTGCAATCGGCTGAGCCGCGCATAGTGGCCGTCCAGTCGCAGAAGGTCATCATGTGAACCCCTTTCCACCACCTGTCCCTCGTCAAGCACAATAATTTCACTCGCCATCTTCACTGTGGAGAGCCTGTGGGCGATAATTATAGTGGTGCGCCCGTGGATGAGATTCTTCATTGCCTGTTGAATCTTTGTTTCCGCTTCCGAGTCCAGGGCGCTGGTTGCCTCATCGAATACAAGGAGTTCCGGATTTTTCAAGATGGCTCGGGCGATGGCGAGGCGCTGGCGCTCCCCGCCGGAGATCTTATCCCCGTGCTGGCCTATCTGGGTGTCATAGCCATCGGGGAGTTTTTCAATGAATTCATGGGCATATGCCTTTTTCGCCGCCTCAATCACTGCCTCAAGCGGGATATCTTTCCGTCCGTATGCAATATTGTTGCGCACCGTTTCATTGAAGAGAATGACCTGCTGTGTGACGATGGCAATCTTTTCCCTGAGAGATTTCAGAGAATAATCCCTCAGGTCGTGATTGTCAACAAGGATTGCGCCCTCAGACGGGTCATAAAACCGGCAGAGGATATTGACGAAGGTTGTCTTTCCCGCGCCGCTTCGCCCCACAATGGCGGTAACGTTGCCTCGCGGTATATCCACCGTGATGTTTCTCAAGGCATACTGTGAGTTGTTATTATAACGAAAGCTCACGTTGTGAAAAGAGATTCCCTCCCTGATAGAGGTGAGATGAGTTGCGTCGGGTTTTTCCTCAAGGACCCGGCTTGTATCCAGGATTTCAAAGACGCGCTCCGCGCCCGCAAGTCCCGTCTGTACCTCCAGATGGATATGGCTGAGGTCCTTTATAGGACGATAGAGGCGGGAAAGTGCGATGATAAAGACAAAGAAATCGGCGCCAGTGAGGGTCCCTTCAGTGAGAATGAGATGGGCGCCGGCAAATAAAGCCGATATCGCCGCAAGAATACCCAGAAATTCCATCAGCGGCGAGAATATCTTGCGAATTGCCTGACGGTGCAGATAGGTTTTATAAGCCCTGATATTGGCTTTCAGAAAACGCAGGGATTCAAATTCCTCCATGCCAAACGCCTTTACTACACGAATGCCGTCATAGGTCTCCTGCATGACGTCCATGACATCCTCAATGGTCTCCTGCGCCTTCTTGGATATCTTCCTTATCTTTTTCCCGAACACACCTATCAGGATTCCAACCACGGGGACAATGAAAATGGAGTAGAGCGTGAGTCGCGGGCTGAGATAATATAAAAGAATAAGTATCATGATGATGGAGATGGGCGATTGAATCCCTACATCCATGACACTGGTAATGGCAGTATTCATGGTGCTGACATCATTGGAGGAGCGGGCAAGGAGCTGCCCTGTGCTCCTGTCTTCAAAAAAGGGCAAATCCATTCTCAGGATGTGTTCATGAATCTCCTGACGGAGGTCCTTCACTATAGACATGCCGGTGTAAGCCATGAGATAATCTGAGAGATAGGTAACCAGCCCTTTAATGAGACCGGTTATCGCCACAATTATGCCGATGATATACATCGCCTTCATCTTGTGGGTGATAGCCCAGGCGGTTATTTCTTCAATCCGGGCGTCAAGTGCCTTCCGGTAGGGTTTGAACCGTTCCTCAATCTCGCGGAACAAGGGAATCTTAAAGGTCTTCTCTTTCCCCTCCTTTGTAGTGGAGACAGAGGGTAGATTGTACGCCGGGGCGATTTGAGCCTTGCCGGCAGGGGTGAATATCACCTCTAAGACTGGCTTGAAGGCAAAGATATTGAAAACGCTCAGGAGGCTCCCGATAGTGCCGAGAATAATTGAGACAAAAAGCGCCCATTTGTAACGAAAAATATATCGTATTAAACGAAGAATAATTTTCATGGCAGTTTATTTTCGCCTTGATACGGCTCTCAGGAGTCAAAACAACCCCACACCGTCTTTAGCCCTTTGACCTGTTGAGTTTGTCCACGGCGGCGATGACGCGGCTGGGCAGTCCGAAGAGCTCAATAAAACCTTCCGCTGCGGAGCGGTCAAATTTGTCCCCCACATCATACGTGGCGAGGCTCATCCTGTAAAGGGAATAAGGGGAGCGCCGACCCACAATCAGGCAATTGCCGCGATACAGCTTCAGTCGCACCTCACCTGTCACGCGCCCCTGAATCCTGTCAAAGAAGGCAGACATCGCCACCCTGAGCGGGGAAAACCAGAGCCCGTAATAGATTAGCTCCGCAAAACGCGGCGCCAGCATCTCCTTGAAATGCATGGTTTCGCGGTCAAGGGTGAGTGACTCCATGTGCCTGTGGGCGTGAATCAGGATTGTTGCCGCCGGCGCTTCATAAATCTCTCGTGATTTGATTCCCACAACACGGTTCTCCACAAGGTCAATGCGACCGATGCCGTGTTTGATGCCGAGCGACTTCACCTTCTCAATGATGGCAAGAGGTTTCATTTTCTGCCCATTCAGACGGACCGGCACACCCTTTTCAAAACCGATGGTGACATATTCCGGCGTGTCATTCAACTCCTCCAGCGGCTTGAGGTCAATATAGGTGTCGGCAGGGGGTTCAACCCACGGGTCTTCCAGCAC
>JAPLSR010000237.1 GCA_026398545.1 Candidatus Sumerlaeota bacterium
GAGTGTCCATGGGGTGGTTGTCCAGATGACGAGTGCGGGCTCCTTCACCCCCTCTAACCCCTTTAATTTTTCAGGATTGAGAATCGGGAAGCGGACATATATGGAGTGGGATGTGTGATTTATATATTCCACCTCAGCGTCTGCGAGAGCGGTCCCGCAAGTGATGCACCAGAAGACCGGTTTCCGCCCGCGATAAATAAGACCATTTTCCACAAGGGCGCGAAATGCCTTCAGTTCCCCCGTCTCATACTCCGGATTCAGTGTTTTGTAAGCATTGCGGAAGTCCCCCCCGATGCCAAGCCGCTTGAACTGCTCACTCTGAACATTCACCCAATGAAGCGCATACTCCTTGCACAGTTGCCGGATTTCTAAGGGTGTCTTATCCTTTGTGGCAGTGCCAAGATGTTCCCGCACCTTTTGCTCAATGGGCAGACCATGACAATCCCAGCCCGGGATGTAGTGGGTGTAATATCCGCACATTGTCTTATAACGCACAATAATGTCTTTCAATATCTTGTTCAGGGCATGTCCAATGTGGATATCGCCATTAGCATAGGGGGGTCCATCATGCAGGACAAAGCGCCTCTCCGGCGACCGTCTTGCAAGGATTGCCTCATCCAGCCCCATCTCCACCCATTTCCGATAAATCTCCGGCTCCCGCTTATTCAGATTTGCCCGCATCGGAAAATCGGTTGTCGGTAGGTTTAATGTATCTTTATAGTCCTTTTCCAGCTCGAGTGTCATGGGGGGAAACAACCTTTCAAAATTGAAACCTCAATCCGCCTGAGGCGGACGGGATTGAGCAGGGTTGATTCCTGTTCAATATCCTTATATTATTGTAAACCTTTGACAATGCCTCTTATAATTTTCTGGCGACTCTCCTCCAAGGAATTTGAAATCTTGATGACCTCATCGCTTGTGAGCGGAAGCAGGGCATCCGGGAGACAGGCGTCAGTCACCGTGGAGAGACCAAGAACCTTGAGACCCGCCTGAACCGCCACAATGACCTCTGGAACGGTGGACATGGTGACAATATCCGCCCCGATGCGGTGGAAAAAGCGGTATTCTGCCGCAGTCTCAAAACAGGGACCTGTCACGGCGACCGCCACCCCCCTGTGTATCCGTATCTTATTCTCTAACGCCGCCTTTTCCGCCAGCTCTATCATCTCACAACTGTAAGGCTTGGACATGTCCGGAAAACGAGGTCCAAGCGCATCATCATTCAGACCGATGAGCGGGTTGTCACCCATCAGGTTGATGTGGTCGCTGATGAGGACAAGTGAGCCGGCGGGGATGAGCGGATTCATGCTCCCGACGGCATTGGTGATGATAAGATACCGGCACCCCAGCGCCTTCATCACACGCGCCGGAAATGTCACCTGATGGAGGGTGTAACCTTCATAGCGATGAAATCGCCCCTGCATGGCGACCACCGGTATCCCCTCCAAATATCCGAAGACAAGGTTTCCCGCATGGGATTCCACAGTTGATAATGGGAAGTGAGGGATTTCCGCGTAAGGGATTTTCAGCTTGCCTTCAAAGGTGTCCGCCATAGCGCCCATGCCGGTGCCGAAGATGATGCCCGCAAGCGGCGCGATAGCGGTTCTTGCCCGAACAGCCTTAACCGCCTCATCAATCTTTTGTTTCAGTTCGCTCATCTTTTACTTCTTTAAGATTCAATGATTGAATAACCTTAATCGCCTCGGTTTCCGTGCAGCCGGATATCTCAAAAATCTTTTTTCGGGATTTCCCCCCCGTTTTCAAACTGACCGCCCCTTTTGCAACGCCGAATGTCCTGGCGAGAAATTTTATGCATTCATCATTAGCGGCGCCCTCAACGGGAGGCGCTTTCACCTTGAGGCGAAAACCATCGGGGGATGCGCCGGCGAATTCTGTCCGCGACGAACGGGGCGTCACCCGTACCTTAATAACAATTCCCTCGTCGCCCTTTTTCCCGATATTATTCACGGGCATTCGCCCGCCGTCCTCAAATTAAGTGAAGAATCCCTAATGAGAGTTCCCCCCCCTGTCAAGTAGAAATGATAATTCATTTCACGGGAAACTGGAATAGTTGATACGCAGAGTTTCTTCTTAATTTTTATCTGTCAGAGGGAGCATGAGGTCATATATTATAATGAATGTAATAAAGGCTTGACATTGAGAGGACTACCTTATGAATACTCGGTTATGAGATAAGATATATGTGGCCGCTATCATATTTTGAATCAAATAGAATAGGCATATTATATGCACTTGATAATCCTCCTACATGGGATGGATACTTATTTTTCATCCTTACCGCCATCATATTCATTATTGTCACAAATATCTTGTATAACAGAATGGCAGCAAAGACAAAACCTTTGTATCTAGACATTATCAATTATACAATTATCGTATTAATATTTCTATTTTTGGCTTTTTTCCTCCAGTCACTATTCATCTACTTATTTGTTATTTTTATTCTGGCGAGGTTCCTCATGATTCTATCCCGAATTGTTGGTTCGTCTTTAGACAAAAGGAATAAATTCAAGTTCGTTGGTATAACCATTATATGTTCTTTCATGGCTTTAACAGGTTCCATAAATTTTATTACATCTTGCATATATTTTCTGCCCGCTTCCTATCCGCCCAATAAACGGGACCAATTACGCATGATCAGACGTATCATTGAAATCCAACAGCATGAGAATGAACTCCATAAACCTATTATTCCATTATCAAAGGCTCATTTGGTAAAAAATGACAAGGAGCTTATACCAGACTCAATCAGAGCAAGTAATGAATATCAGGGATATACTTATATTTTGAAATCAGATAATCCAACCACTGGTTTATTTACTATAGATGCCATCCCAATTGAATATAAGCGCGGGATGGTGTCATATCATGCCTTTCCCGTCAATCCTGAAGACCAAAAAAAATCCTCATTCCGATATATTGTATATTGTGTTACGATGGCTGACAAAAAGGGACAACCAGCCACGAAAAAAGACAGGCACTTCCATGTGCATAGTTTATGGTATTGGTTATTGGGAAAATAAGCGATAATTAAATAAATTCATGAATCCTGAAAATCCTGCTAATCCTTGTTTTCATTTATTGTTACTTTCAGGAATTCCTGGCATCGCCCTCAAGTTTTATGTTTATTTGGATCGAGATATTATTTTTGACAGGTTTGCCATCTCGATGGCGATCATGGCGGCTTCAAAACCCTTGTTGCCAAGCTTTGTCCCCGCCCGCTCCACTGCCTGTTCTATGGTGTCTGTGGTCAGGACGCCGAATACCACGGGGATGCCTGTCTCAAGGGCAGTGTGCGCAATTCCCTTTGCCACTTCCGAGGCGATGTATTCATAATGGTCTGTGCCACCGCGGATGATTGCCCCAAGGGCAATGATGGCATCCACCTCTTTTTTCAGGGCGATCTTCTTTGCCAGAAATGGAATCTCGAACGAACCCGGCACCCACACGACACTCACATCATCTTCTTTGATTCCGTGCCGGCGCAGGCAGTCAAGCGCGCCTTCAAGAAGTTTTGAACTGATGAACTCATTGAACCGGCTCACAATGAGCGTCATCTTCAGCCCTTTGGCATCAAAACAACCTTCAATCTTTTTCACCATCTTTCTCTCCTTTCATGCCTCCCGGATAAACAGGGGAGAATATATGTCCCAGTTTTGTTTCCTTTGTCTTCAGATAATCCCTGTTATAATCGCTCACACCGACAATAAGCGGCACGCGCCCCACCACCTCCAGCCCGTATCCGGATATCCCTATCAGCTTGCGGGGGTTATTGGTCAACAGGCGAATTTTTTTCAAACCGAGGTCGCACAAGATTTGTGCCCCTATTCCGTATTCCCGCAGGTCGGGCTGAAGTCCCAGCTCCTCATTTGCCTCAACCGTGTCACGTCCCTGGTCCTGGAGTTCATATGCGAGGAGTTTATTTTTCAGCCCGATGCCCCGCCCTTCCTGGTGCATGTAAAGGATGACTCCGTGTCCCTCGTCTTTGATTAGACGCTGTGCCTCCAGAAGCTGGGGACCGCAGTCGCAACGGAATGAACCAAGCGTATCGCCGGTGAAGCACTGGGAATGGACGCGGACAAGTGTGCATTCTTGCTTCTCCGGCTCGCCCATCACCATTGCCACGTGGAGCTCCTTGTCAATTACGCCCTCATACAGATGAATCTTCCAGTGACCGTAGGCATTTGGAATGTATGTGGAAACGATGCGCCGGATGAGTTTTTCCGTGCGCATGCGGAAGGCGATGATGTCCCGGATGGTCACAATCCCCGTTCCAAAGCGCTCCGCGAGTCGCCCAAGTTCAGGCAGGCGTGCCATCTCCCCATTTTCCTTCATAATCTCGCAAAGGACGGCAGAGGGGGGGATGCTGGCAAGGATGCAGAGGTCAACCGTCCCTTCCGTATGACCGGCGCGCTCAAGCACACCCCCCGGACGGGCGCAGATGGGGAAGATGTGCCCTGGACGCGCAAGGTCGGATGGTCTGGCTGACGGGTCGACAAATACGGCAACAGTCCTCGCACGGTCATGGGCGGAGATTCCCGTGGTTGTCCCTTCACGGGCATCCACAGAGACGGTGAAATTTGTTCCCAGTTTCGATGTGTTGTCCCGAACCATTAAGTCAAGGTCGAGCTCGCGCGCCCTTTTTTCCATGCAGGAGACGCAGATGAGTCCCCGCCCGTGCTGAGCCATGAAATTGATGGTTTCCGATGCAACCGCCGTGGCTGGAATGACAAAATCTCCCTCATTCTCACGGTCTTCATCATCCACCATGATGAGCATTTTGCCCTGTTTGAATTGCTCTATTGCCTGTTCCACAGTAAGAAAGGACATGCCCTCACCTCAGTTATGACATAAAGCCTGCACTGCGGAGCAAATCCTCTGTCAGACCGGCTTTATCATTGTGCATGTATGGTTCCAGAAACCTCATTGAATATTTTGCAAAGATATCCGTCTCCACATTGACCATGTCGCCCTTTTTTCGCACACTCAGCGTCGTATGGTCAAGTGTGTATGGAATGACCGCAATGGAGATAAGTCCCTGTTTTTCAAGGAGGGATGCGATTGTCAGGCTGATGCCGTCAATGGCTATGGAGCCTTTTTCCACGCAAAAGGGTAAAAGGGTGTCCGGAATGCGAAAGGAAAAGCGCAAGGAGCCGAATTCCCTCTTAATCTCCGCCACCTCGCCCATGCCATCCACATGCCCTAAGACGAAATGTCCGCTCAGCCGCACTGTGGGCTGGAGCGAGCGTTCCAAATTGAGCTGGTCGCCGACCTTTCGCAAGGAGATTGTGGTGCGTGAAAGGCTCTCCGGCGAAACAAAGGCGGTAAAGTCATTCACATTGCGTTCCTCCACAGTGAGACAGACGCCATCCACTGCAATACTATCTCCGGGGGAGAGGGATTGCATGACACGCTGTGCCCCGATGGTCAGGCGTTGAGAATGAACGTCTCCCCGCTTTGAGACAAGCCTCCCGATTTCCTCTACAATTCCCGAGAACACTGTATCCGCCTCTCAGGGGTCAATTCCCCAGAAGTAAAAATAACACCACACAAAGCCTCCCATGCTTGTCAATAGAAATACTGGGATAGTAATAATCTCTGCGTTCTCTGCGTGCTCTGCGTGAAACCATCCGATGATTTATGGCTTATATACCGATTAAATCCATGATTGACATTACTTTTTCCGGAAATAATGTTATATATCTGGATTGTTTTGATGGCTGTTAGTTTGTAAAAAATTCAGGAGATGAACATATGTCGTTCATTGTGTTGCCTGTGGTGCTGATGGGTGCTATGGGTGTGGCAATGGCTATTATGCTGATTATTGCCGATAAGAAACTCGCCGTGAAGGAAAATCCCCTCATCGAAGAGCTCCTGGAAGCCCTTCCCGGGGTAAATTGCGGTGCGTGTGGTTTTGCCGGTTGTCGCGCCTTTGCGGAGGAAAAGGTCAAAAACCCAACAGGACCCGCCTTCTGTCCCTCTGGAGGCGAAAATGCCTGCAAGTCAATTTCTGAAATCCTTGGTGTGAAGATGGAGATTCGTAAACCCACCGTGGCGCGCATTAAATGCTCCGGCACGAATGACGTCTCCGCCTTGGTAGGCGATTATGAGGGTATCCAGGACTGCCGCGCCGCCATGCTGGTCTATCCGGGACACAAAATCTGTCCGTATGGGTGCGTTGGCCTGGGCTCCTGTATGCACGCCTGTAAATTTGATGCCATTAGCCTTTATAATGGGATTGTCAGAATTGATGAGGAGAAATGTGTGGCGTGCCGTGCCTGTGTCAACACATGCCCAAAGCATTTGATAGAGATGATGCCAAAGGATAGTAAAATATACGTTGCCTGTTCGAGCAATGACAGTGGTGGGCGTGTTCATACCGCCTGTTCTACTGGCTGCATTGGATGTATGAAGTGTGAGAAGGCATGTCCGGTTGAAGCTGTCAAGGTTACAGACTTTCTTTCGAGGGTTGACCAGGAGAAGTGCATACAGTGCGGGAAATGTGTTGAGGTATGTCCCGTTCAGGTAATTTACGACCTGCGTGCAAAACCTGCTGAGGTTAAAGAAACTGTCAGTGTTTAAGACTTTACAATTATATCTATGAGTCCCCAATTATGCCGGAGCTCTCAGAGATTAGGAAGAAAAGGCTTTCATTAATCACCTTTTTCCTTTTCTGGGCTCTTTATGGCTCTGTCACAAACCTCTGGAATCAATACGGTTATAATCTGATGCATGCCGGTGTGGAGGCATTAGCGGAGCGAGGCGTGTTTTACTTGGAAGGGAGCCCCACCCCCAGATTTGCCCAGATTGAAGGCGCCAAACCCCTGCCCGGATATGAGACCTCCACAGATGTCTTCTGGCACAAAGGGCATCTCTACCCCATCAAGCAACCAGGGATGTTTATCCTCGGCGCTATTGTTTATAAACCACTTTCGCTTATGGGATTAAGATATGTAAGGGAATATAACTTGACAAGTGCGCTGGTCTCCTGGCTCACATCCGGACTCATAGGTGCATTTGTCGTGACTCTCCTCCTGAGGCAGGGACTCTCCGAGGGGCTGGGCAGAAAGGCGGCTCTTATTGTCGCCTTATCCCTCGGTTCAGGTTCCATATTTTTCCCTTACTCGGGTGTGCTCCATCATGACTTTCTTGGCGGATGCCTTGCATATTTTGCCTTTTATCTCCTTTTCGGACCTGAAGCGCGGATGACTTCCTCGCCTTTATATCTTTTGCTTGGAGGGTTTATGGCGGGATTTGCCTTTACCACATCAGCCCTGACATTTTTCTTTGTGATACCCTTTGGCATTGGAGTTCTGAAGGCAAGGGGGATGCGTCCCTTCATATATTTTGCCGCGGGATATATCACTGGTTTATTGCCGTTATTATTTTACAACATAGTCTGCTTCGGGAACCCATTTCTGATGCCGAATGCCGCCGCGCATGATATTTATACACATCCGTCATTTGTCTCTCTTTTTCAGTTCTGTGATAGATTTATCATGTATTTCATATCCCCCCGTTGGGGGCTATGGACATTTTCCCCCGTGTTATATTTTGCGGCGGCGGGGTTGGTATTGCGGATCACCCGGGCTCATAAGAAAGGTGACGGCTGGGTTCTCCTTGGCGCAATTATTCCTGTTATACTTTTTATCCTGACAATACCATCAGGGGGAGGTGCGGCATTCGGACCGCGTTATCTCCTTCCCGTCCTCCCATTATTATCGGTAGGGTTAATCCCTGTTTTAAAGGCGCTGGATATTAAAAAGGTGGAGATGTCCATGGGGCATCGGATATTATGGGCGCTTTTAGGACTTTCCTTTTGCGCGGGAGTAATGATATGTTTCACAGGGGCGCTTCGTGGCAGCATGCACGGTATGGAGGTACACCCCTTTCTTTATCGTCTTGAGGTGGGGATGGGGCTTTCAGGAATCAAGGAGACTCCTGGCGCCTTCCCGCTTCTTTATCCCATCATCTTTCTTCTTGCGGCGCTTTTTTATTTTGTTCCTGAGCATTTTTTATGGAAGGAGGAGTGATGGGATTTTCCTTTGGAAAATTGACAGGATTAATCCGCCTGAGGCGGATAAATCATGTCTGAAAAATCCGGGAGACTTTCTCATATTGCTTCAGTAAGAATATAATGAAAAGGAGGTTGTGTATGCAGATTCAAACTACGTTTTCGAGTGCGCCAAAATCGTTTGGTGAACCGATGAAGGGGCATATCTCTTTAGGCTCCTCATTCCGCGCTATTCTTTTTATTATTCCCGTGGGACTTTTAGGGCTTATTCTTGTCATCTTCCGCGTGCCAGAGTCCGCCATCATCGGCGTTGAGATTGTGTTTGCCATTATTGTGGGAATTGTGGTTTCGGGTGTGCGCGTGGCGGCGCAGTGGGAGAAGGGGGTCGTACTTCGTCTGGGGAAATTCCATGCCATCAAGGGACCGGGGATGATTTACATCCTGCCCATCCTTGAGCATGTGAGTTTTGTGGACACACGAATTCAGGTTTTGAATATCCCAAGTCAAAAGGTCATCACCAAGGATAATGTCCCTGCCCAGATTGATGGGGTTGTGTTTTTCCTTGTGACAAACCCGGAAAAGGCAATCCTGAGCATCCAGGATTTCAAGTTTGCCATTGCGCAATACTCCCAGACTGCTCTGCGCGATGTGGTCGGCGGCCTGACACTCGATGAGCTCCTATCCGAGCGGGAGCAAGTGCAGGCGAAGATTGGCGAGATTGTGGAGGTGCACATCAAGGACTGGGGTCTTCATGTGGATTCCATCCGCCTTCAGGATATTGAGGTGCCGGAGGACTTGAAGAAGATGATGTCCCGCCAGGCATCGGCGGAGCGCGAAAAACGCGCCACAATCACAAAGGCTGAGGGTGACAAGATGGCGGCGGCCGAGCTGAATGACGTAGCTCATGAGATTGGAATCTTTCTGGGAAAGAAGAACAGGGAAGAGAAACAAGAGTGAAGAAGGAATATCCCGAGGGGTCCGGACATCATGCGGGTAAAAAAAATGTGAAACCAATCCTGGGGGTTTATGAACTGTCGATTGCTTGTCGCACCACTTGCGATAATTTTTCCTTACCGAAAGGTTTCTGGATAATCTTGACCCCCAGGTTGGAAATCTCCTGATTCCCCTCCATCGGGTATCCGGTGACAAGAACCATTTTGACATTTGGTGAGCGCTTCTGAAGTTCCATGAATAGCGTTATGCCTTCTATTTCAGGCATGACAATATCAGAGATAACAAGGTCAATAGTTCCCTTAGACTGGTCAAAAATTTCCAGCGCCTTTTTCCCATTGGTGGCTGTCAAAACCCTGTATCCCAGATATTCAAGCCTTGCCTGGTTCACAAGGAGAACGGTGGGGTCATCCTCCGC
>JAPLSR010000291.1 GCA_026398545.1 Candidatus Sumerlaeota bacterium
GAAGCCGGAGACTTTTCCAACGGCGATTTTGATGGCCTCTTCCAGCACCTGCCAGCTCCCGAAAAAGATTCTCCCCAGCACGACCGAATTATCCGTCTGGACGAACTCCGACACAATCAGATCATCCACAGGTTCGCTGGACGCCACGAGGTCCAGGACAGGCCGGGCGTTTCTCTTGGCGGCGGTCGCGAGCAAACCTTCTATCAATATATGCGCGGATTGAACGGTGTTCGAGATTCTCTGGGTTGCAAAACCGGGTTCATTGAAAGAGATAAGAAAATCGTGGCGGGTTTCCTGTTTTGTCTTATTTTGCGTCAACTCCTTCGCAATACTTTCAAGAACATCGTCCGGGCAGTTGACGGGATCATGTTTGCCCATCGCCGCCACAAGGCGACGCAGTTCGACTTTATATTTGTCTGCCATTTTCGCCACCTTGGGTAGATAGGAGGAATGAAACAGGGAATACCCGGCGGTGACGGACATCATGTCATACATCTGGATCTGTCCGATCAGGGGGGCCATATAAGCCTCGGCCACATCCATCACCCGGAAGAGGTCAACCGGCCCTACGTCGTATCCCAGATTCTGCAGGACGGCCACGAGAATTTCCGTGGGGGCGTTTCCGGCGGAGCGCCCCAGACCGAAAAGGGTGCCGTCCACGAACGTGGCCCCATGTTTGATCGCCTCCAGGCAGTTGGCGATGACGAGATATAGATTGTTGTGGCCGTGGAAACCAAGAGGAACGGTGGTGTTTTTGCGCGTCTCATCGAAATATCTTGCGATTTGTTCCGGCATCATGCCGCCGGCTGAATCAACAATGTAGATCATCTGCGCCCCAGCCTCGGCAACGGCCTTTGCCCTCCGGCCGAATTCCTCCGGAGAAACGCCGTAGCTCTTCATGAAGTTCACGCAGGGCGTGATGCCGAGTTTCAGCGCCTCTTTGATATACGGGAATGTGGTCTCCGATTCGGGCGCGTTCTGCCCGATGCGGACGAGGTCCAGACCGGCATTGACCGCCCTTTTCATATCGTCGAAATTCGCGATTCCGGGAATGCAGAAAACGCCGAGTTTCGCCCGGTCTCCCACAACCGATTTGGCGACGCGGACAGCCTCCTCATCCGGCCAGGGGGTCTGGCCTTTCCCCGCGCGTGCCGCTCCCAGCCCGACGCCATGCGCAACCTCGATGTACTTGAATCCGACATCGCAGAGCAATTTGGCAAGGAGCGCCGTATCCTGAAGGGTGAACTTGAAATCCACCGAATAACTTCCATCCCGGAGTGTGCACTCAAGAATTTCGATTTTTTTCTTTTCTCCCATCATTTCCTTCCCGGAGATAAAATCAACAACTCCCGCGTCAAACAAACTTCCGGATATATTCCACCAGACGGGCCGCCGCCTCGGTTTGCGTTTCCAGGTTGCGGCCATACGAAATTCTCACACAACGATCATAACGATCACCGAAGACATCGCCCGGCACAATGGCGACCCTGATTTCACGCAGGCACTTCTCGCAAAACGTCCGCGCGTTCATGTCGGGGATGCGGATATCGGGAAAGATATAAAACGCCCCGCCCGGCGGAACAAGGGTCACATAATCGAGGCCATTGAAGGCATTCCGCCATACTTCGTAGCGCCTGCGGAATTCTTCTTTCATCTCGGCGAGATAATGGGGCAGCCTGTCATCATCCAGAAGTCCGACGGCGCCCTTCTGCGCGAAAGAGACTCCGCACACGGTCAGATATTGATGAATCCTGTTCATCGCATCTGATATCCGGGCGTCCGAAGCCGTCCAGCCGATCCGCCAGCCCGTCATGGCATAACTTTTGGAGAAACTGTTAACAATTATCAGACGGCTTTTGTCTTCAACCAAACTCGCAATAGGGATATGTTCGCCCTCGAAAACGAAATCCTGATAAACCTCATCGGCCAGGATCAGGATGTCTTTTTCAAGGGCAAGTCTGACGATTTCTTTGAGATTTTCCCTTTTCTGGACTGTGCCTGTGGGATTGTTGGGATTGCTCAGGACAATCATGCGGGTGCGGTCCGTAATGGCGGCGCGGAAATCTTCGGGAATATAAGCGAATCCATCCTCCGCGCGGCCATGAACATAAACGGGACGGCCTCCAGCCATTTCCACGATGGGGCTGTAATGGGGCCAGGAGGGCAGCGGCACGATCACTTCATCGCCCGGGCCGATCATGGCGAGCATGGCCATGCAGACTGCCTCGCTCCCGCCGATGGTCAATATAATTTCGCTTTCAGGGTTGTAATCCCTGCCCGTTCTTCTTTTAATATCACGGGCGATGGCCTCTCTCAATTCCAGAAGTCCTCTGTTCGCGATATAATGAACAAATCCGCCTCTCAGGGCATCGACCGCGGCGTCCTCCACGCCGGGAGGCAATTTCCAGTCGGGCCGCCCGATTTCAAGATGGAGCACTTTTTCGCCCTTTCTCTCCATCTCACCCGCGATATTGAATATGGCCCTGATGCCCGAGGCGGGCAATAAACGCCTGATGTCAGCCATAATGGCTGTCCTTTCACAACAGTCTCACCGGAACGGAAATTATCCGGCAACACACTGAATATTACAATAACTAAGCAGATTTATTATCTGAAATGCTGGTCTCGGTTCAAGACAATTTTCCCCTTAAAGGGTTCATCTTATCCGGATGGCTCAGGGAAGGGATGCGGAAGGCTTTGTCGGCCTTTCCACCCTGAACAGAATCACAGGGGTGTCGTCTTCATACACCTTACGGACAAAGGGGAGATCTACAGGATTTTTGGTGAAAAACTTTTTCTCCTCAGGCAAACCTCGACACTAAAAACTTCAGATTCACCGCAATCGCTACCAGAAAAGTCTGAATCTTGCTCCTCGCTAAACCGATATAACGCATCCAAGAAAACCCATGCCACAATTTCAATTCCCCAATCTTGCGTTCTATCCGACTCCGGATTTTGCTGATTATCCTCTTCACTGCTTTGGCTTCGTCGCTGAGGGGATGCCCCCGCGCCGCGCGTTTCATAATGCAATCTTCCGTGCCGTCTTCCTTCATTTTTTTGTTTTATCCTTATCTCACGGGCAAACAAATCCACCATCGCACCGGCTTAAATGGATTCATCTCTGAGCACTTGCAAGAGATATTCCCCATAACCGCTTTTCAGGAGCGGTTGTGCCAGTCTCTGAAGTTGTTCCGCATCTATAAATCCCATGTGATAGGCGATCTCCTCGATGCAGGCGATTTTCAGTCCCTGCCGTTTTTCAATGGCTTGAATGAACATCCCCGCCTCTAAGAGAGAGTCATGTGTGCCTGTATCAAGCCAGGCATACCCGCGACCCAGGGTCTCGACACGGAGTTCCCCGCGCTCTAAATAAGCCCTGTTCACATCCGTAATCTCCAGCTCTCCCCTAACGGAGGGTTTGAGGCTGGAGGCGATTTGAATCACATCATTGTCATAAAAATAAAGTCCGGGAACCGCATAATGGGATTTGGGCTTTTGAGGCTTTTCCTCAATGCTTACAGCGTGAAAGTCTTTATCAAACTCCACCACGCCATACTGGCCGGGGTCTTTGACCCAGTATGCGAAGATGATGCCGCCCTTTTTCAACTGCGCCGCCTTCTGCAGGGTTGCCTGGAAGCCCTGACCATAAAAGATATTGTCACCGAGGACGAGGGAGACCCTGTCATTCCCGATGAATTCCTTCCCGATAAGGAATGCCTGGGCAAGACCCTCCGGCTTCGGCTGCTCCTTGTATGAGATGTTTAATCCAAGTTGTATTCCATCGCCAAGCACTCGCTGGAAGATGGGGAGGTCTTGCGGTGTGGAGATAATAAGGATGTCACGTATGCCCGCCAGCATGAGAACGGAGAGGGGATAATAAATCATAGGCTTGTCATAGACGGGCAAGAGCTGTTTTGTGACACCCAGGGTGATGGGATACAGCCTTGTGCCATAACCACCGGCAAGAATAATCCCCTTCACAATTCACTCCTTTCGTAATTCGCTATTCGTACTACCGCCTGTTTTCATAATTTATTTCAATCCAGCGGCGATATTCCCCGCTCTGCACGGACTCCACCCATTCGGGATTCGCAAGATACCACTGAACTGTCTTTAACAGACCTGATTCAAGCGTTTCGGACGGCGCCCATGCAAGCTCCCTCTTTATCTTTGCGCAGTCCATGGCGTAACGGCGGTCGTGTCCGGGGCGGTCCTTGACAAAGGCGATGAGGGAGGCATGAGGTCTGCGCGGTGAATCAGGGAGTAAATCGTCCAGGATTGCGCAGATATCCCTCACAATATCGATATTTTTTCTCTCACAATCACCGCCGATGTTATAAATTTCCCCCGGGCGCCCCCTCTCAAGGACGCGGAGCAGGGCATCGCAATGGTCATCCACAAAGAGCCAGTCCCGGATGTTCTGCCCATCTCCATAGACCGGCATCTGCTCTCCCTTCAGCCCATTAAGAATTATAAGTGGTATCAGTTTTTCGGGAAACTGGCGCGGACCATAATTATTTGAGCAGTTGGTGACAATGGCAGGCAGACCGTATGTGTGATGATATGCCCTCACGAGGTGGTCGCTCGCCGCCTTGGACGCCGCATAAGGGCTGTTCGGGGCGTAGGGTGTGCTCTCTTTGAAGGGCGGGTCATCCTGTCCGAGGGAGCCATACACCTCATCGGTGGAGATATGCAGAAAGAGAAATGAGGCGCTCCCCGCTCCGTCGCTGAAGCTATGGCGCGTCTGCGACTTTCCGCCTGAGCGACCCCGCCAGTAATCGAGGGCCGCCTGGAGGAGCCGGAAGGTCCCAACCACATTGGTCTGGATAAAATCCTCCGGCGAGACAATGGAGCGGTCAACGTGGCTCTCCGCCGCAAAATTGATAACGGCATCAGGGGCATATTTCTCAAACAGGTTCCGCACCAGCGCATCATCTGCAATATCCCCATGAATGAAGACGTGGTCAGGGTCGTTATGCAAACCGGCGAGATTCTGCAGGTTGCCCGCATAGGTGAGCTTGTCGAGGTTAATGATGCGCGCCACAGCCCTCTCGCGACATTTGAGGACAAAGTTTGAGCCGATAAATCCCGCCCCGCCAGATACAAGGTATGTCTTCATCTCTCACAGCCCAGAACAACAATTAAAAATTGATAATTGACAATTGACAATTAACAATTAACAAAAATGCCTTGCGTGTCCTCCGGATAAAATTTTTTTACATGAATACATCACTTAATCAGATTCCAAGTAAGGGGTGTGCCTCCGGGGATATCGCATGCCGCCCGCCGCCCGATGACCTCCTTTAAATAACGGGGATGAAGCCCGTGAGCCGGACGGATGGAACGCACATTCTCCGCTGTCAATTCCTCTCCCGCCCTGATATCTCTCACTGCAAAAAGGGAACGGCGGAAGATGCGGCTGGCGCCCTCCTTCTCACTTATCTTATAGGACACCGCGCCCCTTGCCTTCTCCACTGTCCGGATTGCCTCTACCATCTCCCTCAATTCTTTCGGCTCAATGGAGAAGAAGGAATCCGGTCCCTTGTTGGCGCGGGAGAGGGTGAAATGTTTTTCTATCATGACGGCGCCCAGCGCAACGGCGGCAACAGGCACGGCAATGCCCAATGTGTGGTCAGAAAGCCCCGCAGGGACGTTAAAGGCATCCGCCAGATGGGAAATCGTGGCAAGGTTCATCTCCTCGGGCGGCGCCGGATATGCACTGTTGCACTTTAAAAGGATAATCGCTCTCGCACCCGCATCACGCGCCGCTGTAACCGCATCTTCTATCTCGCTCAATGTTGCCATGCCTGTGGACATGATGACAGGTTTCTTAGTTGCCGCCACCTTTTCAATCAGCGGGATATCCACCAGTTCAAAGGAGGCAATCTTGTAACAGGGGACGTTCATCCGCTCAAGAAAATCGACGGCGGAGGCGTCAAAGGGGGAGGAAAAAAGCGTGATTCCAAGCCTGTCCGCCTCCTCCTTCAATTTTGGCTGCCACTCCCAGGGCGTGTATGCCTCCTGATAAAGTTCATGCAGGGTGCGTCCAGCCCAGGGTCCATCCTTGATTTTGAAATAATCATTCTCACAGGGGATAGTCAGTGTATCCGCAGTGTATGTCTGGAGCTTGACGGCGTCGGCGCCCGACTCCTTCGCCGCACGGATAATCCCCATAGCGGCTTTAAAATCCTGATTGTGATTTGCCGACATCTCAGCCACAATATAGGCGGGATAACCCTCCCCCACCCGGCGCCCGGCAATCTCAACATATCTCCCGCTCATATATCACCACCTGAACACAGTGAAATGAAAATTTGACAATTGATAATTGACAATTTTAATTATGAGAACACATCACTGTGCAAGAAGTCTTTTCAGCGTCCCCACCACATACTCAGTCTCTTCAGGACGCATGCCTGCAAAAACGGGGAGGCTGAGCTCGCTCCTGTAAAATGCCTCAGCCATGGGACACATTCCCTCATGATAGCCAAGTCTGCGATAAAAAGGATGCAGATAGACGGGGATGTAATGCACCTGCACCCGGATTTTCTCCGCGCGCAACCTGCTGAATATCTCCCTGCGGCGCTGAATCCATCTACCTTTGAGCCGCGCAGGCACGAGATGCCAGGAGGAGTGAGCATAATCCTTCTCGTGGGGAATCTCTATTGCCTCATGCCCGCCGAGCGCCTCCTGATAGTAACTGGCAATCTTTCTCCGCTCCTCAATAAAACGGTCTATTTTTTTAAGTTGCGAAATCCCCAGGGCGCACTGGATATCCGTGATTCTCAGATTATAGCCTAAAATCTGCATCTCATAGAACCACTCCCCCTCATTTTTGTTTTGAAGAAGGCTGGGCGAGCGGGTGATTCCATGTTCACGGAAGAGGAGGAGTCTTTCATAATATTCCCCGCTTCCCGTCAGGACGGCGCCCCCCTCGCCCGTGGTGATGGGCTTGACGGGATGGAAGCTGAAGGTAATGAGGTCGGAATGGGTGCCAATCTTTTTCCCCTTGTATGAGGCGCCAATGGCGTGGGCGGCGTCTTCAATGACAAGGAGCTTATGCCGCGCGGCTATTTCACGAATCCTGTCTATGTCCACAGGGTGACCGCTGTAATGGATGGGGACTATTGCCCTTGTCCTTTCAGTTATGGCAGACTCTATCAAGTCTGGATTAATATTCCCCGTGTCAGGTTCTACGTCCACAAATACAGGTCTTACTTCCAGATAGAGGGCGGCGTTGGCAGTTGCGGCAAATGTGATGGGCGAGGTGACAATCTCATCTCCGCCTGTGAGACCTGCGGCAAAATAAGCGGCGTGCAGGGCGGCGGTTCCATTGGCGAAGGCAACGGCATACCGTGCGCCGGTGTATTCCGCAAGCCTCCCTTCAAACTCCTTCACCTTTGGTCCCTGCGTGAGGAAGTCAGAGCGGAGCACCTCGACCACCGCCTGAATATCATCCTCCTCAATGAGCTGTCTGCTGTAAGGTATCAATCTATTCGGGCTGAACATCTTTTACCAGCTCCTTCAATTCAGGGACAGTCAGCCAACAGTCATTCGTGTCACTGCGGTAGGAGAAGCCATCGGGCAACTTTTCGGCGGAGAGATATTTCTGCCGGTTCTTTGTTTCAAAGAAATATTGAGGCAGGATGACGTAAATCCTCTTCCCATTTTTCCGGATGGCAACGGTGCTGCGTCCCTCATCCTCGGAAATCAGACTTTCGTGGATTTTCTCACCGGGGCGAATGCCAACCACGGTATAACAGCCGTCCGGACAGAGCGCCTTTGCAAGGTCTGCAACCTTCATGCTGGGGATTTTCGGGACAAATATTTCGCCACCCACTGATTCCTCAAGGGCGGTCAGGACGAGATTCGCCCCCTCTTCAAGGGTAATCCAGAAGCGGGTCATTCGCTCATCCGTCACGGGCAGCTCTTTCTTTCCCTCCTTAATGAGTCTGAGAAAGAGGGGGATAACGCTGCCGCGACTTCCAACCACATTTCCATAGCGCACAACGGAAAAGAGGACGTCATGTGCGCCGACGTATGAGTTTGCGGCAACGATGAGTTTTTCCATGGCGAGTTTTGTGGCGCCATAAAGGTTGATGGGTGCAACCGCCTTATCCGTGGAGAGGGCGATAATCTTCTTCACGCCTCTGTCAAGGGCGGCATCAACAATATTCTGCGCCCCGAGTATATTGGTCTTCACCGCCTCAAAGGGGTTGTATTCCGCGGCGGGGACCTGTTTAAGGGCGGCGGCATGAACCACATAATCCACCCCCTCAAATGCCCTGAAAAGCCGCGCCCCATCGCGGATGTCCCCGATGAAATACCTGATGGGATATCTTTCCGCCGGGAAGGTCCTGGACATCAAAAACTGTTTAAACTCATCCCGGCTGAAGATGATAACCTTTTTTGGCTTGAATTTCTGGAAGATGACTTCCGTGAATTTTTTCCCGAATGACCCCGTCCCTCCAGTTATCAGGACCGTCTTGCCATCAAGGGTCATAAACTTTGCCCTTCCTCCCGGGTGAAAATGAACCCCCGGGATTTCCGTCTCACTTCCCGCTCATTTAAAAAAACTAATTTTATATCTTATCCGGTGCGAGCCAAGTCAATTGTTATTTTCCCCCGCCTTTGAACGGTTATAAAGGCTTTACGCCTTTTCATAATGGTAGTGCGCCAGCGCCCTGCAAACCGCACCGTTATCATCAAACATCATCACCTCCGCCACGGTCATCGCCGCGCCTTCGCCGACGCTATGAAGCGCAGGCGACTCCGCACCACGATAATAAACTGTCACACTGCCCACACCGCTCAGCACATCTATCAGCTCAAAATGGAGCCCTGGAAACCGGCTGAGCCCATTTTCAAAATATGCGCGCAGTGCGTCTTTGCCCCTGATGAAGCCTGTCGGTTCATTCAGCGCCTGCATGGCAAGGGGCGATGAGAATTCCACATCAGCTGAATAATGCGACATGATGGCTTCCATGTCATGACAGTTCCAAGCCCTGAGCCACTCCCCGGCGAAGGCAAGCGCCTGTTCACGGGGGATGATTTTTTTCTCCGATGTGGCGAGTATCCGGGATGCATTAAGCAACTCCTGCAGTAGCTCATTCTCACTGCGCAGGCGGCACATATCGCGGTAAAATATAATCATGACGATGAAAAACAGACCGCACAGCAAGAACATATAAAGAATCTCGCGGAGAAGAAGCATAATCGTTTCACCGTCTCGGAGAGATGTATTCAAAATATACGCATATCTCTTCAACCCTTTTCCTGCCATGTCAATCCTTACCGTCGAAATCAGTTCTTTATTGACGCCTGCGCAAATACTCCGATAAGGAAGCCATTCATTAATACCGGATGCCGACTTCGCCAAAGCAGCCTTTACTTGGCTGCGACGGCTGAAAAGGCGCCAATGCTCAAATTGGGGAGGGTGCCACATGAAGATTTCAAGCAGGGTTCAAAATATAGCAGAGTCCATGACCCTTGCGCTGACAGCAAGGGCAAAACTGATGAAAAAACAGGGACTGGACGTTGTTGGTTTCGGAGCCGGTGAGCCGGACTTTGATACACCGGAACACATCAAAGCCGTCGCCATCGAGGATATCAGGAACGGCGTAACAAAATATACCCCAACTGGAGGCACCCCGGAACTCAAGGAGGCAATCTGCAACAAGTTCAAGCGCGATAACGGGCTCGCTTATGAACCGAAACAGATTCTTGTCTCACCGGGGGCGAAATTCTCCCTCTTTGCCGCTATCCTCACCCTGTGCAACGAAGGCGATGAGGTCATAATCCCCTCGCCATACTGGCTAACCTATCCCGAACAGGTCAAGGCGGCAGGCGGAAAACCCGTCTTTATTCAAACAGGTGTGGAGAGCGGGTTTAAGGTGACGCCGGAACAGCTGAAGAAAGCCCTGACACCCCGCACCGCCCTGTTCATCCTTAACAACCCCTCAAATCCCACCGGCGCGGTGTATTCAAAGGAGGAACTGGAGCCGCTTGCCAATGTCCTCATGCAGACCGACATCTCCATCATCTCGGATGAAATTTACGAAAGTCTTACCTATGATGGCGTCAGGTTTGTAAGTTTCCCCAGCCTGCGTCCGGCATTGAAGGAGCGCACCATCATTGTCAACGGTGTCTCCAAGACCTATTCAATGACAGGATGGCGCATAGGGTATGCGGCTGGTCCGGCACACATTATCGCCGCAATGAATCGCCTGCAGGACCACAGCACCTCAAATCCCACCTCCTTCACCCAGAGGGCATCCGCAACGGCGATTCTGGGCGACCAGTCATGTGTGGAGAAGATGCGTCATGCCTTTGACGAGCGGCGGATATACATGGTGGGGCGCTTGAACGCCATTCCGGGGGTCAGGTGCGCCACACCGCAGGGGGCATTTTATGTCTTCCCCGATGTAAGCGCATTTTACGGCAAAAAACTTTCCGGTAAAGAGATAAAAGGCTCTCTCGACCTTGCCAATGTCCTTCTGGAAGAGCACAAAGTTGCGGTGGTTCCCGGACTTCCCTTCGGCGATGACCGCTGTGTGCGCCTCTCCTATGCCCTTTCCATGCAGGAGATTACGAAGGGGCTTGACCGGATTGAGGCGGCGCTAAAATCCATGAATATTTGATGACGGAAGATGCCACAAATGTGGGGAATACTCACAATTCGTCAGCTGGTTTTTTTGCGTAATTTGGCGGGGAGGATTTTTAACTGGTCGCGATATTTTGCCACGGTGCGACGGGCAATTTTGATGCCATTTTTTTCCAGCATACGCACAATCTTCTGGTCGCTGTAAGGCTTTTCAGGCGACTCCTGTTCGATTATCCCGACAATTATCTCCTTCACACTCGTGGAGGAGGTTGACTCGCCATCTTCCGTTTTCAGTCCGGATGAGAAAAAGAATTTGAGTTCAAAAATCCCGCGGGGGGTTTCCACATATTTCGCCGTTGTGACACGCGCCACGGTGGACTCATGCATCCCCACCTCATCCGCCACTTCGTGCAATGTGAGAGGTTTGAGATGTTTTAACCCCTTATCGAGAAATTCCTTCTGCGCATTCATGATTGCCTCAGTGATGCGCAGGATGGTGGATTTTCGTTTTTCAATATTCTTCAAAAGCCAGAGCGCCCCGCGATATTTCGTAATCGCATAAGCCCTCTCATCTCTGGACATGTTGTTGGTCATAATGAGCTGGCGGTAATATGGATTGAGTCCCAGCCGCGATGTGCGCCCCTCGTTCAGAAAAAACATATATTTGCTATCGACCTTTTTAACAACGACATCCGGCACAATATACTGTGGCTCATCTTTTGTGAAGGAACGACCGGGTCTGGGTTCAAGGTGGGAGATGCGTTCAAACGCCTTTGCCACCCTCTCCTCATCCACGTTCATCGCCCGCGCAATCTCTTTAAACCTCTTGCGCTGCAAATCCTTGAGATGCTCATCAATGAGGCGGTATATAAAGGAGTCGCGGACATCCTGGTCTTCGAGCTGGAGGCGCAGACATTCGGCAAGGTTCCGCGCCGCAATGCCGGTCGGGTCAAATGTCTGAATGACATCGAGGACATCCTCCACCTGCTCTGGTGTAACGCTCAAGCGCTGGGCAATTTCCTCAAGGTCGGTGCGGAGGTATCCATCCTCATCAAGACTGCCGATGATATATTCCCCGATATCCACATCCTTTCCTTCAAGGGGGGAGAGTTTCACTTGACGCAGGAGATGTTCCTGCAGGCTGGTTGCGAGGGACGTGTACTCCGTAAAATCGTGCTCCTCATACTCCTCCTGCTGGTAATACACCTTATTTTCGGCATAGTCATAGACCTCGCTCCAGTCAATATCCACCTTGTCAAAAGTCTCAGGCTGGCGGATGAGGTCCTGCGGGATAGCCTCGGCTGATTCCGGCTCAGCGGCGGGTTTTTCATCCGGACTGGCGGGCGGTGCCGTCAGAGAAGGGTCATCGCCGGTTTTGGGGAGAGTTTCGGGATTCTCGGTTGTAGATTCACGTTCATCGAGGAGTTCGAGGAAGGGATTTTCCAGCATCTGCTGGTCGGTGAGTTGCTCCATTTCTAAGGTGTTCAGCTGCAAGAGCTTGATGGACTGCTGCATCTGCGGCGTCATCACCAGCCGCTGGAGTTGTTTTTGATACTGTCCGAGTTTCATTTCCATGAGAGCGATGTCTTTCTTCAGGGGACAACTTCTTGAAGAAAAATGTTGGCAATTGCCGTCCCATCATCAAAAACTCAAAAATTTCCATAACAAGTTTTATCTACCATGTCAACATATTTTCAACATTCAAACACATTGAATTATTTTTTTAATTGACCTGCAAAGTTATATATATAAAAATAGTAATTCTAATTTTCACACTAACTTTCAAAAATTTCTCAATCTCCGAAAAAAGGAGCAACAAACATGTATAGGAGGGAGAAAATGAAAATAAATCATTATGGAAATGCGAAGTGCGCTTTTGGTCTTTTGAACATTCCTTTATTACTCACTGTGTATTTTATTCTTTTACCAATTCTTTCCTTTGCGGTTACAGGTTATGTGACGAGTGAATATTCCATTCAAGCGGCGATAGATGCCTCATCTGATGGTGATGAAATTATTGTCTCACAAGGAACTTACAAGGAGAATATAAACTTTCATGGTAAAAATATTATCCTACGCTCTACTGATCCGACTAATCCATCGGTAGTTGCCAGCACGGTCATAAATGGTAACAAAGCCAACTCAGCGGTTAGATTCTCTGGCACTGAGTCTTCGTTTTGCGTTCTCTCAGGCTTCACCATCACCAATGGCGGCAACACTGATTATGGTGGTGGAATTGCTGCCGGTGGAAACATGGCAACCATTCAGAACAATATCATCTCGGGCAACTCGGGAGGTGATGGCGGCGGGATTGATGATTGCCAAGGCACCATCCAGAACAATACCATCTCGGGCAATTTGGGTTATAATGGGGGCGGGCTCAATTATTGCAACGGTACCATCCTGAACAATACCATCTCGGGCAATTTGGCTTTTAATGGCGGCGGACTCCTTGGTTGCGACGGCAATATCCAGAACAATACCATCTCGGGTAACTCGGTTTGTTATTCTGGTGGCGGGCTCTTTTTTTGCAACGGTTCAATACAGAACAATACCATCTCAGCCAATTCGGCTGATTATTCTGGTGGCGGACTTTATCGTTGCGGCGGCACCATCCAGAACAATATCATCTCGGGAAACTCGGCTGATTATTCTGGCGGCGGACTTTATCGTTGCGGCGGTACCATCCAGAACAATACTATCTGGGGCAATATAGCTACACAATATGGTGGTGGACTTAAGAATTGCAATGGCACCATCAGAAATTGTATTATATGGCACAATACGGCTCCAGCAGTAGGAGCGCAACTCTATGATTCCTCCACACCTACATATTCTTGCATTCAGGACTGGAGCAGTGGGGGCACGGGGAATATCTCAGCTGACCCGCAACTACTTGACCCGGAACACGGCAATTTCCATCTCCAGCAAAACTCGCCTTGTATAGATGCTGGTTGTTTAATTATTGATTTAACTTATGACTTTGAAGGCGACCCCAGAGGCTATGATGGCACCAGTGAGCCGCGTGGCGATGGCTCAGATTATGACATCGGTGCTGATGAATATTATAGTATTACAAATTATGAGATAATAAATCACATATTGGGGCGTGGGGAGATTCCACAGGCGCGCCTGCAGTTTGCTGATTTGAACGGCGATGGCAAAATAGATATAGCAGATTTAATAACTTATATAATTAGGAAATAAGCCTTCATTGATTGAAAATTTTATACCAATAATCAACTTAACCATTGGGGACGGGCACCCAAAATAAATCCGTTTAGTTTCCAACTCCTCACTATTTCTCTATTCAATGTTTATCATAATTTCCTGCAGTTAATCAAGTGGGATGGGCTGACAGCCCTTCTGTTGAGGGCACCTATAATAGAATTTAATTGACAAAAGTATGTTACTGTTTTGTCTCATCTCTTTTTAAGTTAACCCGTAATGGAGAGCTCTCTAAATTTTTTCTCTTTTTTATGCCGTTCCTTTTTCAACCTGCGCCTTTTGTGAGGTTGTATGAAAAAATACCTTGTGATTGTCGAATCACCTGCCAAATCAAAGACGCTCGGGAAATATCTGGGTTCCGATTACGTTGTTGCGGCATCCATCGGACATATCAAGGACCTCCCCGGAAAGAAGATGGGGGTGGACCTTGAGAATAATTTCAAGCCCGAATATGAAATCATCCCCGGCAAGGAAAAAATACTTGAAGCCATCAAGAAGGCGGCGCGGTCATCAGAGATCATTTATCTTGCCACCGACCCCGACCGTGAAGGCGAGGCAATTGCGTGGCATATCGCCGAGGAACTCTCATCCAAGAAGAAGGAAATCTATCGCGCCACATTCCACGAAATAACGAAAACTGCCATCTTGAACGCCATTGCCAATCCGGGGCGCCTCAACAAGTTTTTGTTTGAAGCCCAGCAGGCGCGCAGAATCCTCGACCGCCTTGTTGGTTACAAGATAAGCCCCCTCCTCTGGGCTAAGGTCAAAAGCGGTCTCAGCGCGGGGCGCGTCCAGTCCGTGGCTGTCCGCCTTATCTGTGAGCGCGAGGAGAAAATCCAGAACTTCAAACCGGAGGAGTACTGGACTATTGATGCCCAGGTCAGGGCTGACAATCCACCCGATTTCATAATGCGCCTGATATCCATCAATGAAAAGAAGCCGAATATAAAGAATCAGGCGGAGGCTGATGCCATCCTGAAAGACCTTGAGAATGCCTCCTTCAAGGTCACAAAGGTGGAAAAGAAAGAGGTCCAGCGCACCCCTGCCGCGCCCTTCATCACAAGCACACTCCAGCAGGAGGCGGCACGACGCCTCCGATTCCCTTCCAAAATGACCATGTCCATAGCACAGCATCTTTATGAAGGCGTTCCAGTCGGCGAGGAGGGACATGTTGGTCTGATTTCCTACATGCGGACGGACTCAGTTCGCATCTCAGATGAGGCGCTCTCCGCCGTGCGCGGGTTCATCAAGACGAATTATCCTGAAGGGTGTCTCCCACCCCAACCCCGCCTGTTCAAAAATAAAAAATCCGCACAGGACGCACACGAGGCAATCCGACCCACCTCCATGGAGTTGACACCCGAGCGAGTGAAGCCCTTTCTCAAAAAACCGCAATTCCTGCTGTATCAGCTCATATGGAACCGCTTTGTTGCCTCACAGATGGCGAACGCTGTCTTCCTTCAGACCCGCGTGGAAAGCCTTGCCAATAAGATTTACACCTTCAGCGTCACAGGTCTGACCACCGTCTTCCCCGGCTTCCTCACCATCTATGATGAGGGACGCGATGATGAGCCCGAGGGCGGCAATCAGAATCCTGACGCGCCTGACTCGGGACACAAAATTCCCCCGCTCAAGGAAGGAGATCCTCTCACCCTCCTTGAATGGAAGCCCGGGCAGAATTTCACCCAGCCACCCCCGCCCTTCACCGAAAGCTCCCTCATCAAAGAACTGGAAAAACGCGGCATTGGTCGCCCATCCACATATGCAACAATCGTCACCACCATCCAGGATAAGGAGTATGTGAACAGGGAAAAGGGCAAATTTCACCCAACGGAACTGGGAAATATTGTCACCAATATATTAGTCAAGACATTCCCCGAGATAATGAATGTCCAATTTACCGCCATGATGGAAGACCAGCTTGACCGTGTTGAGGAGGGGGATGTCAACTGGGTTGACCTTTTAAGGAGTTTTTATAATCAGTTTGAAAAGCGCCTGAGCGAGGCGCCAACCCAGATGCGCAATGTCCGCGGCGAGTCGAAGCCGACCGAGATTGTCTGTGAAAAATGCGGCGCCCGGATGGTCATCCGCTGGGGCAAACGCGGCCACTTCCTCGCCTGCCCCAATTATCCTTCCTGCAAAAACACAAAGGAATTCAAAACCGATGAAAATGGTCAGGTACAGGTGGTCAAGCAGAAGGAAACGGAGATAAAGTGTGAGAAGTGCGGACGCCCCATGGTGGTTCGGACAGGCAAGCGGGGGCGTTTTCTCGCCTGCTCAGGATATCCCGATTGCCGCAATACCAAACCCTATCCCATTGGTGTCACATGCCCCAAATGCGGCGGCAACATGGTGGAACGCATGTCGCAAAAGGGGCGGGTGTTCTATTCCTGCTCAAATTATCCCGACTGCCGCTTTGTCCTGCGCGAGACACCTATCAAGAAGCCATGCCCGGAGTGTGCCGCGCCATTTTTGATTGTGGAATGGCGGAGCGGAAAGAAGCAGGCGCGGTGTCCGAACGAAAAATGTTCCTATCACCGTGACCTTACCGAGAATGCCGAAGGCGCGGCATAAAAAAATCCCAATCATGCCAATCGCCATAATAGAATTAAATAATCCTGTAAATCCTGTTCATCCCTGTTAAATTCTTTAAAGTCCGCCACCCTGAACCTTTATACTTGACGCCTGTCGGCAATCGTGGGATTCTTAATGGATAAATTTGTTGGTGAATTGGAAATTTTGACGGGAATTTTTTTTAAGGTCTTATAAATGAACGGTCTCAAGTCAGCGACATTATGGATTGTGATTTTTGTCGGGAGCATACTGATTGTCCTCACGGTGAATCAGCGTGCCCGCTCTGACAAGATAAACATCATCAAATTCTTCAACCTTGCAAAGGAGAAGCGCATTGTTGGCGTGGTGGAGGACAAGGGCGGGCGTCTTACAGGTGAATATCTCCGTGATGACGGCAAAACCGGGCGATTTGTGACACAGTATCTTGAGCCGCAGGCGGAAAAGGTCCTCACCGTCATGCAGGATAATGACATCCCGTATGACCCCCGTCCGCAATCACAATTTGTCCAGCAGATTCTGTATTCACTCCTGCTCCCCTTTCTCCTCTTCATCGGGCTATGGTTCATCATCATGCGTCAGATTCAGGGGACGGGCAACAAGGCGCTGAGTTTTGGAAAATCGCGCGCCAAGCTCGTTTCCGATGGTCAGGTGAAAATAACGTTTGAGGATGTGGCAGGTGTGGATGAGGCGAAGGAGGAGCTGAAGGAAATTGTGGAGTTTTTGAAGGACCCGAAGAGGTTTTCACGACTGGGCGGCAAGATTCCCAAGGGTGTGCTTGTTTATGGTCCACCGGGGACGGGCAAGACGCTACTTGCCAAGGCTGTT
>JAPLSR010000023.1 GCA_026398545.1 Candidatus Sumerlaeota bacterium
CAGTCCGCAGAACGACCCCCTGATAGGCCTTTATTCCGCCGCGGGATACACCCGCGCCGATGTGAATGGGAATTTCCTCTTCCGACTGCCTGCATCATGGATGGCTCAGCCCGGACAATTGCGTCTGGTCTTTTCAGTTAATCCCTTCTGGATTGGTCCTGAGGTGGAGAGTGTGCGCGCAAACAACACCATTGAGCAGACCTTCACCATCCTGGAGAAAGGATGGTCCTGCGCAGTATTTATCCCCGTCCGTGTGGAGGGCATACCGGAATATTCAATTCAACAGCTTCCGCGTTTTGGTGACATCATTGCCCGTGCGGAGAGTTTCCTTCCTATCAGGGCGATAGACATTTATTATCAAAATGACGACATTGCGGAATATGAGTTCCCATGGAGCTACAATGGTTATGAGATGCCGGATGACAAAACCTATGTTCAAATTTCCCTCTGGTTCCGGGACCAGACGTCTGCCGACCCCTCTTATTGCGAGCGGACTCATTATGTCGGGCTGGTCGCCCCGGAGGAGCCCAGCTTCAACGGCATTGGAATGGCACCCGGCGACAGTATCACCTTCACAGCGCGGAACACAACAACGAGCTTCCTGCCCAATTCTCCGCAGGGCGGTATCAACCTCGCCCACGAATTGGGTCATAATTACCGTATGGGGCACACCAATTGCGGAGACGGACAAGTCCCCGACTCGCCGTATAACGATTTTTATCCCTTCGATCCCTGCAATATCGGGTTTAATAACTGGGATAATTACTATGGGTTTGACCCCATTTCCCGCACGGTTATGACACCTACAAGCATGAGCGTTGGTGACCTGATGTCTTATCGGGATAAGAGATGGACATCCAGCTACACGTGGGATTTTCTGCTTGGCATGATGCCGAATTATCGCTCAGCTGGCGCAAAAGAGGATTTCAAACTCTCACCTGAGGAAATCGACGCTATAGGGGCATCTCCGCAGATATTTCTGTGTGGATTCCTCTCCACAAAAACAGGCGAGGTCCATCCCGGAAATTATGTGGTTTTCCCTCCCGGCGCCGCGCCGACCGCAAAAGTGCTCCGTTCCCATGCCGCCGCAAAAAATTCAACCAAGGGCGGCAATCCCTATGTCATCCGGCTCCTCGATGATGATGGTGTCCCGCTCTCCCCGGAAACCCCGCTTGATGTCTTTAACATGATGGATGATGACACGGATGATGATGTTGGTTTTGCACAGTATATAGATTATGACAATCTCACGGCGCATGTTCAGATTGCCGAAAATTCGAATCCCCTGAACGACCGTCCTGTGAGCGCATATCCACCCGTCCTGACGCTGGGGTCAGTAGCCATAGTGGGACACACACTCAGTCTCACTTGGAACTGCACGGACGAAGACGGCAATACTCTGCTCTATACCGTGCAGTATAGCTCGGACGGTGGAGCAAATTACGCCACCATGTCGAGCAACTATCCTTATACCGTCTATTATACTGACACAGACTATCTCACAGGCACGACAAACGCCCGCCTGCGGGTCATTGCCACGGATGGAGTTCTGACTGATATGGAGGAAACGCCCTCTTTCACCATTCCACGCCATGCCCCTGTGGTAATCATCGGCGGACTTCGTGACGGTGATAGAATTCCATTCGCGCCACACCCGACTTTAACGGGTCTCGCATGGGATACTGAAGATGGAAGCATCCCGGAAGATTCGCTCAACTGGAATGTTCAGTTCTATTATGGTATCATTCCCCTGCCGTTTCTGACCGGCACGGGGAGTACCCTGCCCATGGATGATCTGCAACCCGGCATCTTCAGAACAACCCTCACTGCAACAGACAGCGATGATAATACAGGAAACGCCGTTGTAATTTTCGAGGTGTTGCCCCTTATAGTCCCTGACGGTCCTTCGGTTCCGGTTCTGGATGGTCTTTGTGGCGATGAGGCATATTCCGTTGGCACAAATGTCCGCATCCCATTTAACGATGGAAATTTCGTCAATGTCTCTCTTGTGCACGCCGGTGGCAAACTCTGTATCTCGTTCAACAATCTTAGACCGGGAATCGGCAGTTCTCCCACATTTGCTGGAATCCGCATAGATAAGAATGCCAGTGGCGACCTTCTTGCTCAAACGGATGATGCGGGATACTTTGTGGATGAGAATGGAGTCCAGTTCCAATCCAGGGGGGATGGAGTCGGCGGTATGAATAACATTTATGACCCTCTGGCAGGATTTGAGTCTGCCGTTTTTAGCAGTGGGGACGCATGGAGCGCGGAATTTCAGATTGATGAATCGCTTCTGGATGGATGGAACCATGCCGCCCGTATCAAACTGGGACAATACTGGATCACTGGCACAGGCGATGACCGCAACTGGCCCATGTATTCCAGCTGGAATTCGCCTTTTTCCTGGGCGCCTGCATGGTTTGGCATAAGCCCTCCCGCTCCTGCCAACAGCGCCCCAATCGCCATTGCCGGGTCGGACATCGAGTGGACTATCTCCACCCCTGTGGTATGTGCTTTCAATGGCTCGGGTTCCTACGACCTCGAGGGCGACCCCATCACATATTCCTGGACACAACTTGAAGGACCAACCGTGACGCTCAGCAACACGGCTGTCGTTAATCCCAGTTTTACAGTACTGCCGCCAGCTGCCGACACAACTTATCGCTTTCAGCTAATCGCGAGCGATAGTTCATTCGCCAGCATACCAGATGAAGTTACATTGACAGTCCATCCCGCGCCCGCGCCCTGTTTCACCGCAATTCCCGCCTCCGGCTGGGCGCCTCTCAATGTTTGCTTCACAGACCTTTCCAGTGGAAACGGGCATGAAATCCTGGGACGGAAATGGGATTTCAATAATGATGGGACTTTCGAATCGGACCAGCTGACTCCCTGCTATACGTATGACCACCCGGGGACTTATACCGCCGTCCTCAATATAGAAACAGACCTCGGGCATACCACGAGGGATATGAAGATTATCGCTCATTATTATTACCCCTTTGACAATACCCCTGCGGAGGGATGGGAGCCCCTGCCCATCCCTGGTGGGACATTCATCAACGACCCCCTTGGTCCTTTCTATATCGCCCCGACTTCCACGAGCGCCCCATCCACCATCGCCATCCTCGATGAAGGCGCCTCCGGCAATCTTTATGGCTGCTGGGAATTGAAGATGGGTTCACCCATGCAGTCATGCGATGAGAATTACCTCTACCGCGCCCGTTATACCCTCAAGACCGACCAGGCAAACCCCGGCGCTGTCCCCTTTGTGCGCATGCGCTGGAACGACACCGCCTCGCTCACGATGTGTGCCTTCCATGTGGACAAGGGGCCAAACGCCCTTACAACCGACTGGCGCACCGTTGACTCCTATTTCTTCAAAAACCCGGAAGACGCCTGCATCGGCACCAATTTCCTCATCTATCTTGACCTCATTGATTTCACGCCAATCCAGACCGGCAATATTTTCTGCGACAGCATCGAGGTGACGCGCCCCACGCTGTCGCCCACCGGCGCGACGCTGGTCGCGCAGTATGACACAGCTGAGGATTTTGCCAAGTGGAGCACATTCTCTGCGGGAACGCTTCTGGACCCGGTCACCAGCGGCTCTCCCAACGGCTCACTGTGGCTGGAATCACCCGCGGAGATCGGACCGAAAAATCTCAACTTCGGCGGCTGGGGACTGAATTATTATGCGGATGGTCCGGCATTCGAGGCGGGATACCTCTACCGAGCCGTCTTCACACTGCATAGTGAAAGCGAGGACGCCCGCACCCACCTCCCCATGATAAGGCTCAGATTTTCCAACAAGACCTATGATTGGAACGGGATGAGATATATGCGGCAGGTGCAGGGGACATCGGGTCACATGCCTGCGCCGGGCGGGACGGAGTATTCTATCTTCATCCAGTCGCCGCCGTATCTTTCAGGCGTGCTCGGCGACTCCAGCGACCTGATGGCGCTTGATTTTGACATCGTGGATGGCGAGGCAACGCAATACGGCAGGGTCTATCTCGACATGGTGAAGGTATTTCGCTATCCGATGCCGTAAAAATCCGGGCTTTCAGTTCCGAACATTTTTCATTGACCTGTGGGGGAATTTTTAATATGAAATCTGCATACTTTTCTCATTGGAAGGATATCAGTCATGAAAACGGCAACAAAAAAAGTCTCTGATATGACAGCAGATGAGTTAAAATCCATAATTCGTGATGCCATTATGGAGGATTTGGAGGCAATAAGGGAGACTTTGGAGATACAATCCGATAGGAAGATTATGAAGCAAATACAAAAAGCAGACGATGATTGGAAATCAGGTAAAAAGGGGGCTTATGTGCCATGGGATGATATTAATTGATGTATAAAGTTATCCTCCATAAAGATGCTGAAAAAAAATTTACCCGTGCCGATGAAAACTTAAAAAGAAAGCTCAGACAGGCAATTGAGAATATTGCCCAAAATCCATATCACAATATCCATATTCTGAAATTGAAGGGGAATCTTTCAAATATGCATCGCTATCGTATGGGAAATATAAGGATAATTTGTGAGATT
>JAPLSR010000280.1 GCA_026398545.1 Candidatus Sumerlaeota bacterium
AAAAGAATGAGGATTCACCACAGAGTCACGGAGGACACAGAGGATAATGAAACAAAGAAAATATTGGAAATTCTCTGTGCACTCTGTGGCTCTGTGGTGAAATTTATTATTTTAGGGGCTCTAATTTTTTAAACCGCGCAGGGGGGCGGGGATGCGACCACCGAATTCTATGAAGGCGCGTGAGGCGCCCGCACGATGCACAGGCATGATATATGTCTCGCCAAAGAGTCCGCCGAAAACCGCTTTCTCACCCGCCTTCTTGCCCGGAACGGGGATTATGCGGCAGGCGGTCGTTTTATTGTTTATGACGCCAATTGCCATCTCATCCAGAATGATGGCGGCAAGGGTGCTGGCATCTGTGTCGCCGGGAACTGCCACCATGTCTAACCCAACGGAACAGACGCTTGTCATTGCCTCCAACTTTTCAAGACGCAGGTCGCCCCTGCGCGCCGCCTCGCTCAGGGCGGCATCCTCTGAGACCGGCATGAACGCTCCTGAAAGTCCGCCAACTGATGAGGAGGCGAAGAGTCCGCCCTTCTTTACGGCGTCGTTCAGGAGTGCAATTGCCGCCGTTGAGCCGGGTGCGCCAATGGCTTCGATGCCGAGCGTCTGTAAAATCTCACCCACGCTGTCGCCAATGCGCGGGGTGGGCGCAAGAGAGAGGTCCACAATCCCGAACTGCACGCCAAGCCGCTCCGCCACCTCCCGCCCGATGAGTTCCCCGACGCGTGTCACGCGGAATGCCGTCTTTTTAATCTCCTCGGCAATATCGGTGAATGTCATCTTGCGTGATTTAATCTGAACCTCAAGGGCGCGCTTGACCACACCAGGACCGGAGACGCCGATATTGACCACGCATTCCGGTTCGCCCGCGCCCAGATATGCCCCCGCCATGAAGGGATTGTCCGCGGGGATGTTTGCAAATACGACCAGCTTCGCCGCGCCAAGACCGTTCCTGTCGGCTGAAAGGCACGCCGTCTCGATAATTGCCTCCGCCATCCTCTTCACCGCATCCACATTAATGCCAGCCGCCGTGGATGCAACATTCACGGATGAACAGACCCGCTCCGTCGAGGAGAGGACCATTGGTATGGCGTCAATCAGATTTTTTGCGCCGTGCGTCCATCCCTTTTCCACAAGAGCGGAAAAGCCACCGACAAAATCCACATTAACCTCGCGGGCGGCACGCTCAATGGTTTTTGCAAGGGCAATCGCCGTCACCTCGTCATGCGCCTCAAGGAGCTGACTCACGGGTGAAAGGGAGATTCTCTTATTCACAATCGGGATGCCGTAGCGATGCGAAACGTCCTCACAGACGGGCACCAGACGCCTCGCCTTTTCCACAATCTTCCTATGCACACGCTCCTGGAGATGGTGGGCATCCTGATCGGCGCAATCGAGCAGATTGATTCCCAGCGTCACTGTGCGGACATCGAGATTCTCCTTATGGATCATCTCCACCGTCCGCATTATTTCTTCCGTTGTGAAAACCCCCATTTTTTAACCCCCTTTGGGGAAGAATCGGAGAATCGGAGAATGGGAGAAGCGGAGATATATTATTTGATGAGCCATTTGTCCGACTCATTAATCATTGTAATAATCTGACTGATAATATGGTTATATAGATTATCCAATTTGCCCATATCGTCATTGTTGAGATAATTGCATTTTTGTGCAAACTCGAGCCAGATTTGAGTTTCACATGCCTCGCTTTCAGCGTCAGATAATTTGGCAATGAATGCTGCTTTATATCTTCTCTTTCGCCACGCTTCTCCAAGATTCACGCAGACTGAACGGGAGGAACGTCTCATTTGATCAACCATTGAAAATCTTTCTTCAATCGGCAAACTTTTCGTCAATTTAAAGATCTCCATGGCGGCATCCATAGCATTCTGATAAACTCGCAACTCTTTATAGCTCTGTATCCTTTCCCCCATTCACCGATTCTCCCCCTCCCCGATTCTTAAATTCTATTGGTTTCTTTGAAAATATTGATGTGCTGAAGATGGATGGAGATATTTTTCTTCATGCCGAGTGCGGCAAGCTCATCCTGCAGACACAGGATATCAACATCCTGCGGCACATCCAGTTGCGCAACGAGGATTAACTGGTCGTGCTCACGATGACCGGAAATGTCTAAGATATTCACGCCGCGCCGAGCAAGGTTTATGCTGATGATGTGGATGATGCCGCTCGTGTCCGGACCGGTTGCCGTCAGGACATACTGGGATGAGCCGGATTGGAGACTCGCCGCCAAATGTGGTTCAACATAGTTGCGCACCATGACGCTATATTCACCCGCTCTGCCTGAGTCGATGAGTTTTTGCTGGAGCAATTCCGGGGAGACACTTTCGGGAAACTCGGTAACAAGGATGATGGTGAAATACCCGTTCACGACCGTCTGACTGATGGCAATAATATTTCCCTGCAGGTCCAGGATACTGCCAGATACGGCGGCGACAATCCCGGGCCTGTCTTCAGCCATTAGTGAAATGGAATATTTCCGTGTTGTGCTGGTCATTTACTGGGATTGTTTCTTTCACATGGAGTGTGCGCTGGCAAGGGAATTTTTTCCGCAGTGGTTTGCTCACATTGGCACATCATGTCCCCTTGCGGATGAGACGATAGGTGAGCGACCATACCTCAGGGTCATAGGACTGTTTCGCCTGGCGTAATCCCTTCAGTCCAAGGTCCTGCTCCCGGTTCAGGAATTCATATTCTCCCATAAGGTGTTGAGCAGTCTCCCGGTTTATTGCCTGTCCTGAGCCCTTGATATCCCTGTTATATTTTTCAAAATGTATGAGGGCGGTGTTCTTGTTCAGGCGGTTGAAGACTGCAAAGGCGATAACATGCTCTTGGATGAGCAGGACAAGCCCGTCAAGACCGAGAGGTTTAAAATATTCAAACCCGCGACGCAGGGCGTCGGTCTCATAAGCGTATGCGACAATATCGCAAGATTTGTCCTCGCACCATTTTTCGGAGAGGTCAATGCACTCGCCGAAGAATCGGGGTTCCAGTTTCTGGCGGAGACAATCGGGGTTCTCCCGCTGAAACTGCGAAAGCAGATTTTTCTTTTTGTGGAGTTTTTTCCCCTTCAACTCAAAGAGCTTCCGCGTGGAATAAATATAATCCGCATTGTCCTCATCCAGTTTCAGGGTGAAATATTGTTCCAGTTTTGGCTTGTGTTCCAGAGCGAATTGAACGGGAACAAAATAAAAATTTCCTTTGCGCTCCTGCTTTTGCAGAATGTCTGAGAGTTGTAGCAAATCCTCTATGGTGAGCGCCTCGCCCAGAGGCATGATTGCGCTTTCATCCATGTCAGAGTAAAGCACAAGTCTATCCATGTAAATCGTCCACCAGTATTTGTGCAGACGCCCCCACATGAAAAGGTTGGCAAAATTATAAGTAGAAAGCGGTTTGTCATAACGGGCAAAAAACCCGTCAATAATCTCCTTATCCTCAAATGCAATCTCACGAAAAACGCACAATTTTGAATTCATAAAGACCTTTCATGGCGATTAATAGTTTATCATTGGTTATTCAGATCTCTTTTTTCAACGATAACCCCCAGACCTCCCTTATGCAATCTCACATCAAGTTGTTCAGATTCATTTACCTGTTGTGCATTTTTCACAACCTCCCCTGTTTCGGGTTTTGTGACGATGCTGTAACCGCGGGCAAGGACAGCCTCCGGGCTCAGCGCATCCAGTCGCGCCATGATGAGGGCGAACTGACGCCTCGCATGCTCTATGAGCGTTCTTGAATACAGCCGGAGCCTCTCCAATATTTCATCAAGGCGCTGCTGATACTGCTGAAGGCGATTGACAGGGGAGTAAAGGATGTGGCTGGTGGCAAGTTGTTTGAGATGCAGACGCCTGACCTCGATATAATGCTCTATCGCCCGTTCAAGACGTTCATCTATATCGGACAGGATTTCCATGAGCCGCTGGTGATTCTGCGTCACAAGTTCCGCGGCGGCTGAGGGTGTTGGGGCGCGAAGGTCGGCGACAAAATCGGCGATGGTGAAATCCGTCTCATGCCCCACGGCGCTGATGATAGGGAGGTGAGATGCAAAAATCGCCCGCGCCACCTCCTCCTCGTTGAATGCCCATAGGTCTTCCAGTGAGCCTCCACCGCGCCCGACAATCAGGACATCCACGAGGTTGAGTTCATTCATGCGGCGGATGGCTCTCGCAATCTCGGAAGACGCCTCCTTCCCTTGCACGAGCGTGGGGTATAAGATGATATGGAGGTGCGGGAACCGCCGTGTCAGGATATTTATGATGTCCCGGACAACGGCGCCTGTGGGGCTGGTGATAACCCCGATGCGTAAAGGGAGAAAGGGGATTGGCTTTTTGCGGGCGGCGTCGAATAATCCCTCCGTCGCCAGCTTCTTTTTCAGAGCCTCAAATCGCTGGTAAAGTTCCCCGATGCCCGCCTCGATGAGGTTTTCGATAACCAGCTGATACTGCCCCCGCGAGGGATAAACCGTGACCTCACCTGTCGCCTCCACCTTGAGGCCATCTTTCAAAAGTATGGCGATTTTCGCCGCAACATTGCGGAACATGACACAATTAAGCGTCGCCCCCTCGTCTTTCAGGGTGAAATAGGCATGTCCCGGACCTGAAGTGTGCAGACCCGAAATCTCCCCCAGCACACGCACGCGTCCCACCATGGACTCCAGCGTGTCCTTTATGAAGTTCGTCAGCTCCGTGACGGTGAGGAGTTTAAGTCCTGTTTGCGTTGTCATCTCGCCTGTGCCCTTGTGATAAACTTGATAGTGCTTCTTTCTGTTTCTGGATTTGCGTCAAAATAGAACACATAAACGTCAGAGCCTGTGGAGCTGCTGGTGATGACAAATGTGTCCTGATTGAGGGTGTAAAGATTTCCGGTGAAAACCTGCTGGGCGTGGGCGCGGCTTTCCAGGGCGGGTGCCCGGTCAGAAAGTATGACCTGCGCCACCAGAATAATCACAGATGTAATAAGCGCCGTCAGACATATCTGCACAATTTTAGCCTTCATAAATCATCCCTCCTTCTAAAAATCAATCCTGTATATGAAAACCATTCCAATCTGATAACGCAAGTGCAGTCTTGGTGATTTCATGAAATCTGAGAATCGTTCATATTCCGGCGGGGAGAAGCGCGGCTTGAAAAAGAGGTCATTGTATTTGTCGAGTTCCCCCTTGTTGAAGAAGACGTGGGTGCAATGGTTTTTCCTCAGGAGGGAAAAGACCTCGTTATTGTTTTTTGTTTTGCGGATAAGGTCAAGGATGGCGGGTGTGTCAAACCAATCGCTGATGATGAGTCGCGGCTTGAAATAATAGGCGCGGTGTTCGCCAATGCAAAGAATGGCATCATCAGGCGGCATGTCTGCATTGACGGCTCGGATGGCGGGGTAGTAATCAAGTGCGGCGGAGAGATATTCCTCGCGGGATTGCATTCCGAGAAATACCTGCAATGGGTGCGGCTGAGCCTCCGTCAGAATCCAGCGCGCGCTCCAGGCGGAAGAATAAAGGGCGCATAAGAGGAGACCCGCGGCAAGGATATATCCTCCGGCAATGGTCAATTTCCTGAGTTCCATGATAAATCTGGCAATAATCAGGGTGGCAAGCCCGTAAAACGGGATTAGAAACCGGTTGCTCTGATATCCGAAGAACCAGAGAACGTAATACATGCCGGCAAATGACAAAAGGGTGATAAATAACTTCCGCCGCTCCTTTTTGAAGAGGAGCGCCGAGGAGAGAATGAGAAGCGGGAAGGAGTATAAAAGGAAAGGACCGGGATTGAACGTCTCGAATAAATCCCAATGGAAAGTTGCCTGAACGGGTGAAAAAAAGAGATGCGTCAGACTTTTGCCCAGTCCCTTTCCTGATGCCTTTGCCGCATAGAATGCCGCATTGGCGGCGCTCCAGTCCCGACCCCCGAGAATTCTGTAAAACATCGGGTAAAGCGGATTGCCGGTAAAAAAGATATTCTTAACATACCATGGCACGGCGCACAGAAACGCTATCATGCCAAGTTGAAAAGGCTTCTTTAAAAAAGAGCGCCGCCATGATGACGTCCTTACATTATCGCCTGCCCGGCGATGCCATTGCATAAATCCAAGAAGGCAACAGCCGAAAAGTACGACGGGAATCATGGTGTATTTTATCCCCAGCAGGGCGCCGCCCATGATGCCTGTCAGGATGATACAACCCGCATCACGTCTCTCTAAGCACAGGCAGAAACAGAGGATGAACCCTGAGAAATATGCGGCGAGTCCAATATCGATAAACTGCCAGCATGCAACAATGGCGACTGCTGGGATGGAG
>JAPLSR010000019.1 GCA_026398545.1 Candidatus Sumerlaeota bacterium
CTCAAACGACCCGGACTGTGTCATCAAATTATCAAAAAATGCCCTCATGCCATAATCCGTAACCGCTGAAATGGGAAAGGTCATGTCAGCCCCATCGATAATGTTGCCTGAACCGGCGTTTCGTGAGTAAAGAACCCGGAACCCGTATTCATCAGTGAGGTCTGTAGTCCATTCCAGCACCTTCATGTGGATGCGCACCTGATTGCTCTCGACGGGCTTCCGGGGCGGGATGTTGAGCAGGGCGGATGTGGATGTGGGGATATCCTGAGCGGAAAATACCGCACCGCAAAGAAGGATGGAACATAAAAACAACACTATCCTGATGAGCCGCCATTCCATCCCCGACTTCAATGTTATGTCATATCTCATCTTCCTCTTGTATCCTCATTGATAAAAGGGAAGGCATTCAAAGTGGTCAATATTATAAATATTATCAAAATTCTGCCCATTAACGAGGAAGGCGCGAACCTCCATTGGTCCCATGGAGCCGATGTTATAACTCTGCGTGTCCAGAATTTCATGGCGGATGTTATAGAAGTTGACAGAGACGCTTGCATCGCGCAGGACGCGGCTGCTCTGGTTGCGCACCTTGCCTGCCACAACGCGAAATGCCTTGCCCGCACCGAAAACCTCCGGCTTCATCCTCTGCTCATATGAGTGGACATCAAAGACGACGAGTGGATTTTTTTCCTGTTCCATCTCCTGCTGGCGCTCAGGTGTTATGGGAACGGCATTGCCATTGGCGTCAATCATGAGGCGGTTCTGAATCAGCTCGGTCTCCTTCAGGGCGGCGTCAATATCACCCGCCTTGAGATAATGCTTCGCCGCCTCATTATATTCTTCTAAGTCCCAGAGCTTGCTTGCCAGCTGGTAATGCACCTGGGCATTGTAAGGGTCCTGCTCCAGGATTTTCTGAAGCAGGCGGACATCACCCTCTATCTGCTCCCTCTGAAGCTTATAACTCCTCTCCTTCTCGGCGCGCAGTGACCTGATTTTGACCAGATACGTCTCGGCTTCATCAACATAAAGCCCCTCAGGATAGGTTTTTAAATATTCCCGGAAGGTATCCTCGGCGTCATGATAGGAGCGGAGGAGATAAAACGCCCGTCCCTTTTGCATATGGAAATATTGCCTTTTTTTCTCATCGGGATAATGAAGGGAAAGTTGCTGATATTTGGCGATGGCGGACTCATAATTCTGGTTGTTGAAATCACTCTGTGCGGATCTCACGGAGGGAGAGAGGATGCTTCGGCTATACTGGGCGCACCCAGCGGCAATCAAAAGAGGTAAAAAGACATACTGCACTAATCTCAGGCGTCCCGGAAGATACAAACAAACCATTCTTCACTCACTTTTTAGCGAAGTTGTATAAAATGACTGCAAGAGATTGGAGGGGGTTTGTTTTTCGCTGAATTTTTTTTATCCACGAATTAACACGAATCTTCACGAATAATCTTCATTCTTCCGCCTGAGGGGGATTTACATAGACAGGATTTACATGATTTACAAGATGAGAAAGAATATGAATCCTGTTAATCTTGTTAATCCTGTCAAATATATTTGGATGGAGATTTTAAAGCTTATCTTCCATAGCGGGGACCTTAATCTCAGCAAGACGCCTGAGCGCCTCGTTCAGAAGGGTCACACGTGTCCTATAGTAGATGAAGGCGCTCTTGAAACCGAAAATAATCAGGTCGCGAATCTCATTTTCCGTGAAATTCAGCTCCTTTGCGGCAAGCGCAAGCTCCTTCGTGAGCGTTGTGTCCGACATCAGGCGGTTATCCGTATTGACGGTCACGCGGAGCCCATAATCATAGAAAAATCGCAATGGGTGGCTGGCAATGGAGTCGATGGATTTCGTATGAAGATTGCTTGTGAGGCAGATTTCAAGCGGGATTCTATGGTCATTCACATAATTCAGGAGGCCGCCATCCTCTTTAAGATTTGTCCCGTGTCCGATTCGGTGCGCCCCGCAGTAGTGAAGCGCCTGGTGAATGCTGGATGGACCCGATGTTTCCCCGGCATGGATGGTGCAGTTGATATTATTATCAAGGACGAGATAAAAAGCCTCGCGATGGTCCTTGGCGGGATATTCATCCTCCGTACCGGCGAGGTCAAATCCCACAACACCCTGGTATCTGTAAGCGATGCAGAGTTCCGCTAACTGCTTCGTTATGCGGGGGCTCATGTGTCTCATGCCGCAGAGTATCAAGCCTGTGCGTGTGCCGAACTGCTTTTCGCCATCCTTCAAGCCATCGAGGACTGCCTCAACGATTTTCCCGAGGCTCAAGCCCTGACTTGTGTGCAGGATGGGCGAAAAGCGCACCTCAATATACCAGACATTTTCCGCCGTGACATCCTGCACAAGTTCATAGGCGGCGCGGCGCAGGGCATCCTCCGTCTGGAGGACAAGCAATGTAATATCAAAGGCTTTGAGGTAATCCTCAAGGCTTTTGGTATGTTCCCCGCAGACAAGGAGTTTGCGAAGTCCATCCGGACTATCGGCGGGGAGACTGATTTTGCACTTTTGGGCAATATCCAGAATCGTCTCAATGCGCATCGAGCCGTCAAGATGGCAATGCAGGTCAGTCTTGGGCAGGGCGTGAATCCATTCCTCAGAAACAGGCATTTTGAACCTCCAAAAATTAAACGGGCATCCTGAAAATCATAACCATTATTTAAACTTATCCTTCAACCCCACCGATTCAGGGTGAGTCAATAAAAAAAGTATGCATCCTGGAAACCAAAATATCTTCTATTTTTTGTTAAAATTGAAGTTTTACCCTTGATTTTTTTGTCATCGCATGTTTGACATCACGTGATGGGTAAGATTAATAATCTAGAACTCACACTCGCGAATTTCCTTGCACAGAAGCTTGGACAGTGCGGTGAATTCCGTGCATTGACTGGAATTCTGTCGATATGGGGATTAGATTTCCTGTTACGACACCTTGCGGCAGATGTTCCCATCCTCATCGTTGCTGGCAACTTGGCCCCAGACATGATCCCACCGCTAGAAACGGCATTTAGCATGGCCGGAAGTGACATCAAAGATTTCTTCGTATATGCTATCGTCAAAAGAAGGGTCAGGCTCTGGTATCAACCTAAAGTGCATCTAAAGGTTTACATTATCAAGCGCCGCGCAGAATTCATGCATCTACGCCCAGGATTTGTCGTAATAGGTAGTTCAAATCTAACTAAAAATGGTATGGTCTCAAATTTAGAGCAATGCGATATGAGACGGGGTTTGAAAGCGTATGAACTTGAAATGTGGCAATTTTCAAGATGCCAAGCGATGGCGACTGAAATAACGAAAGAGAATTGGCCTCAAATACGGGAAAGCGTGGCCGCTCGCTGGCCGCGCAAATAAAATTGCTTGTGGAAATCGTGGCACAACTTGCTTGATTTGCCTAATACAGCGCCTCAGCCGACATCGCCCACTGTGCGGTTAGCGCGGCTGAGTGCCATACGTTAGGCAACGACATGACGAGGTACATACTCGGATGGTGTGATGCAATGATCGATAATGATATGCGTGTCCCTGTGGCAGACTTACACACTCCCGATGAACTGCTGGCAACGGCTGTATGCCTCCTGTCGTCGGGTGACCCACATGTTCGCAGGGCGGTTGTTCTAGAGGCTATAACGGCGCTCGAGGCATTCGTTCACAGGACCGTATTCAGCATTCTCAATCGCACAATAGATCCGCTTCTTGTCAAGTGGCTTGATGAGAAGACCCGAATGGATTTCGATTCCCGACTCAGTGTTCTCATTCCCGTTGCTCTCGGGCAGCCGGTGGACAAGAGTTCTCATCTCTGGGCGGAGTACAAGAAGGCCAAGGAGATTCGCAACAAGGTCACTCATTCGGGGAAACGAGTGTCGTCCGATGAGGCACAGTTCGTTCTCGGCACTGTACACAAGTGGCTTGCGTATCTCGGAAGCACGGCAGAGGTTTCGTTGGCCTTGTATGAGTTGAAGAAGTTTGTCGAATCCGCAAAGCGGCCTATTCCAAACGAAGCAGCCGCTGTCAACATCGTACGCGATTATTTCATACGCACTCAGGCCGCCATCACTGCGCAAGAACAGGACTTGGGGCGCCATCAGCGGGCTGACCTTGTCCTCGCCTTCGGAGCGAACCGAGTAGTCATAGAAGTGAAGATGGTGCGAGGAGGGCGATACAATGTCTTAGCTCGTATCGGCATAGCTATCCAGCAGGTTGCCGGTTACGTCCAGCAGGCTCAATTCACGCGTGGGGTACTTGTCATCTTCAGTACTGTGGAACCTCCGGAGCCGTACTCTACGGTGCACACAGTTGAGAACGGCTTGGTTTCTGTGGTTGTGATTAAGGTACATTCGTGATTCATAGCATGCCCCTGCCCAATCCGCCGATGAATCCGCCACAAGCCACATCCTGTGCCCAGGGCGGGCGTTCCGTTGCACGCGGGTGATTGGTGCCGTTCGGCTGAAATAGGCTTTTGCAGACCAGTAATATAAACCATGGTAATTTGTTTCCATCCCCATGCTGTGGTAATACTTGCCAAAGATATTTGATTCACCACAGAGCCACAGAGGATATGGAGACTTCTTTATTATTTCAAGAATAAACTCTGTGCTCTCTGTGGCTCTGTGGTGAATCTGCTATTTCAGGGGCTCTAAAGAGGTCTTCAACTGGTCTCTCTGCCTGATGAGGACTATGATGAAGGCGATATATAATAAAAGCAGGACAAAGGCATTGGTGGAGAGTAGTGGGAATCCGGGGAAATAAATGACATCCGCAAGTGAGCCGGATATGCAAAGCCAGAAAAAGCCCAGTCCGGCAATGGCAAGATATGCCCCCCTGAGAAGCCCCCTCTGCGCAAGATGAAATGTCAGAAGGAGGGCGGGAAATACCCAGACGAGGTGGTGATATTCTAAAAGCGGCGGCACAAGCGGGGCAAGAATTACGCCAATGATGAAAAAGAGAATTTCCCCATCTGCGTTCCAGAGCAGGCGCCGATACCTGAAACTGAGCCAGAGATATGGCAAAATCACAACCAGCGACCACAAAACAGAAAGCTCTTTCATGGCAACCGGATTTGCGTGGGTCGCCGGAAAGTGATGACGGGTCACAACGTAGGGGATGGAGGTTGATATCACACTCCACCTTTCCCCGACGTTCGGCAGGACATGGGTTATAAAAAAGACCTCATTTTTCAATGTGCCGGTGACGAGGAGGATAAGGAAATATACCCCGAGGCTTGCGCCGGCGCCAATGAGGACCTTTTTCCGGCGCGCCATGATGTAAGGAATGAGCAGGAATATCGGCAGGACCTTTAGCAGAGCGGAAAGGATGAGCAGTATGCCCGTCAGGACATCCTTCTGCCTGTAAATCGCCCACCCGAGAAGTGTGATGAAGAGGAGCACCCATGAGGAGAGATTTCCGGGTCGCAAGCCCGCCGTGTTCGGGGAATAAAAAAGGGTGAGAAAAAGGGCAATGCTCCACCATGGGACATTAATGCGAGAGGCAAGCCATTTCTCATCAGGACGGTATCCCACCGCCGCCACAAATGCCGTCAGGAGCACAAGTATCACATTTGCCACATCCCACGCCCTCTCAGCCACTGCGGGATTCTTGAAGATAAGGATGGGCAGATTTGTCCACGCAACAAACTGTGGATAGTTGAATGCGAGATACATGTCATCGCCGGTATAGGGAGATTCCCCCTTGAGAACCCTCTGCGCGGCGATATAATGCTTGCCGAAATCCACCCCCACCGCAGTGAAGGGGTAAAGAATTAGCCCCTTGAACGCTAAAAAAAGTGTCAGAAAGAGGAGGAGCTTTGTCAAAAATGACCCGCGTATCATGTCTGAATTCCCCTCCCCTTTGCCGCCGCTGAAACCTGATGATAAACCTCCAGCGTGTCATCAAGGAAACGCTCGAGGGAATAATGCTCTTCCACATAGCGGCGCAAAAGTGCGGCGCGGGTTCTCCATTCCCCGATGGTGGGAAGAATATTGCGCAGACTTTCAGCGAGTTGTTGCGCATCTCCCCTCTTGAAGAGCCAGCCGACCTCCGGCGTTATGATTTCCGGTGTGGCGCCCGCATCTGAGGCGAGAACGGGCGTCCCATGCGCAAGGGACTCAATGGTGACAATGCCAAAGGCGGGATGCCCCCTTTCCGGCTGGATGAAGAGGTCTGCCGCCGCAAAATAATCTGAGAGTTGTTCTGACGGAATGCGCCCCAGGAATTTCACCTGCGAGATGCCAAGTTGAGACCGCATATCTTCAAGCCGCCCCCGCCAGCGCCCCTCGCCTCCGATAAGATAAATAAAATCCCTTTCCGCCACGGCGGATCTCCAGCTTTGCTTCCGAGATTCAAGAGCGGCAACACCCCTGAGGGCGACATCCACCCCTTTCATCTCCTCAAGACGGCTCAGGGTAAAGAGAATGACGTCCTCCTGTGGAAGTCCGAGGCGAGCGCGGGCGGAGGCGCGGTCAGGGGCGGCAATCCGCGAGAGGTCGATGCCGAGGGGCACAAGGCGGAGTTTGACTTCCACCTCTGGCAGGTCCCGCCGCGTCTCATTATAAGAAAACCGGCTGTCCACAAGGATAAGCGACGCCCTTCTCAGGAACCTCATATAAAAGGGATACATCATCAAACGATAGCGATGGCGCCAGACCTTTCTGACTTTTTCAAAAAATGAGAACTCCCTGAACTGGTCACGGTGAAGCGGCGTCTCAGAAAAGAGGGTGCCATGAAGAGTGACGATGAGGGGAAGACGCACGGGGGGGCGGAATGTAAGGGCGGCAAATCCCTGAGAGTGAACGAGGTCAAACCCCTCACGCTCGTGAAGTCTGAGTATTTCCCTGTTCAAACGCGGAAAAAAAAGCGGGGTATATCTTGCGGGAAGGGTCTTCGGGATATAATGGATGTGCACCCCTTCAATATCATCCTCGCGCCGACCGTCCGGGTGGGCAGTGGTGAGGAGAAAGACATGGCATCCGCGCCGGGCAAGTCCTCGCGCAAGGTCCCACGCATGTGTCTCAAGACCGCCAGTCCTGTGAACGGGTAGGGAACGGGTTAACAGGCAAATCTTCATGGTGAGTCGCCGACAGGGAACCAAATAGTTTATTGCTTGATCCTGGAAATGTCACCTGTAGTAATAGTGCCGTTCGTTGGGTCATAGGTGAAAGTCTGCCCCACGAGCATCTCAATATAATAATAAGAAGGCTTAATCTTCATGGCGCCTTCCGTTGGTTGTTTTATAGCAGGCGTATAATAACCAAGAGACAACGTAGAGGTGGTTAGAGTAACCCCGCCTTTTCCAAGGGTTTGTATGCGCTCACGACCCGCCTTTTCAGGTTTCTTCCCCTCTTCATCCACGTAATAATTCTCCAGGGCATTGGCAAGAGAAGACGGTTTTCTCACGACGTCCTTTGCCTTTTCCATCTCCGGCTCCTTTAATCCCAATACCCTGCTTCTATCAGTTTTTGCGGGTCTGGCGGCGGCAACATCCACTCCACGAGAAGGCGACACGCCAGCGGCTACTTGTGGCGCCGCCTCCACACCCTTCTTTTCCAGAAGCTGGCCTTCATTAACGGCAGCTCCTCCTGCCGCTACGGTCACACCCGTCGTCACAGGACTGGGGGTGGATGGCGCCTCAAGAGATTTCATCTCATATGCGACACCAAGATGCCCCGCTGCCTTCTTTTGCAATAAGGCGGCGGACGCAGGCAATTCACTAACCTTCAGGATTTTCACATTCCTGCCGCGGATGCCCCTTTCAAAATCCGCATAGCGCTCGGAGGGAAGGAGAAAAACGTATTTCGTCTCGCGCTTTTCTGGCAACTCTTTGGAAATGGAGACCGTTTCCGCACCATACTGCCTCAGGAGTTCATTTATGGGAACAGCCCTTCTCATGTATTCCGCTTTGTCACCGGCAATAATCTCCTCCGGTGCTCCCTTTAGGAAAGCGGCAACCTTCCGGGGAACTGGTGCTGAGGCAGGTGCGGATGGCGCTAACGGCGCACTTACCGCTGGCATCCGCTCGCTAAATTCATCACTGAGTCTCATGATGCCTCCCCTCCTCTGCGCCGGCTGATGAAGGAGGCGAATGCCAAGAAAGATGACAAGGATTGTCAGGGCGGCGGTATAGGCGTAATTCAGACCGCGCGAGGCGAAAATGGATTGCAGGAATCCCGCCGCCGGGGATTTCCGGAGAACGGGCATTTCAGCCCTCAGACGCGCCATGACCCTTATGCGGAGCGCCTCCGGTGCGGGAACAGTCGCCACGGCGTGAAGGGCATTGAGGAGGCTTTTTTCCTTTTCAAGGGCGGCGCGGCATGAATTGCAGACGGCAATATGCGCCTCAAGGGATGAGCGCTCCCCGGCGGAGAGCTCTCCATCTATATAAGCCTCCATCATCTCCCTGATGTGCTCACAATCTCCCATCTTCAATCCCTGCCCGCCGGATTATCAACCCTTCCGTTCATCGCAGATTCATATACCTCTTTACTTCTTTAGACATACACATCATAAATAAGGTTCCATCAATTTTCTCAGTTCCGCCCGCGCCCGGAACAGGCGGGATTTGACCGTTCCCGCGTTGCACTCAAGGGTTTGCGCAATTTCTTCATAAGAAAGCCCCTCTGTGAAGCGCAAAATGAGAATCTGGCGAAATTCAAGGGGCAGTGACTGCATATTTTTACTCAGAATATCCATCAATTCGTGACCGGCAGCCAACTGCCGTGGACCGGGATTATGGTCAGGTATCTGGAGGGAGGGTCCATCCTTCTCATGCGGCGACAAAGGCTCATCAAGGGACACCCTTTTCGCCTGAATCCTGCTGGAGCCCTTTCGCCAGAAATTATTCGCCAGATTGACCGTAATCCTGTAAAGCCAGGAGGAAAAGGCGGCATCCCCACGAAAGGATGAAATCTTGCGAAAGGCGGCGCAGAAGACCTCCTGGGCAAAGTCAAGGGCGTCATCCTCATTCCCGATAAGGCGAAGCGCAAGATTATAAATGCGGTCCTGGTGAAGGGGAATCAGGGTATCGAAGGCATCGAGGTCGCCCTTCTTACAGCGCTCAATCAGGCGCTTTTCCATAGACGTATCCTGTTCAGTGATTCCAGACACATCATTTACGCTTCACGGGAAATTGTCAACCCGAGAGGATTGCCGAAAACCGCATTACTGATATGTCCTTTAAAACGCTCAGGTGTCAATAAAAACCGATGAAGACGGGAATAAAAAAAGGGCGTCGCTACGGGAACATGAGTGACGCCCTCTTAAACATTCATTGAGTTAAAAGTTCTTCTTGTTCTGGATGCGGTCCCAGGCGGGTAGAATACCGCAAAATTGCCCCGGACCCCCGCCAATCCTCACAATATCACCCTTGCTTATAGTCCCATTGGTGGGGTCATAATCACAACCCTCCTCATGGCATTGCATGGTGTAATTGCCAGTCATGCATCCGCCGCCAAAGCAATTCTTTTTATCAGGACCGGCGCTGACAACTTGCCATTCTGCTCCCGAAGTGGCGCCGCAAGCCCTGGTGCCACCAATAATCCCTGACGGAGAAAGGGAACGGGCATCCACATAATCATAGGTTTCATAAAAGCTCGAAATAGAACCGTTTGGAGCATAAGCAAATTTCACCGCAGGGTTGATAAAGGGGTCACGGAAGACAGCAGTTATATAAGCCATTGGCGTAGTCAGCCAGATAAAACGGGAACTGACCGCTTCAGTAACTCCGGGTTCAAACACAGAGGGTCCATTTATTGCCCCGCTCCCATTTAAGGCAAAAGGAGAATTGGGCGCCACGATAAGAGGGTAGTGTCCGCAATCCACGCAATAAGCCTCCAGAGCCGTGGCGAGTGCGCGCATATCCGCCTTTGCGCGGCTCACCTTGCTCCGCACCTGAGCCTCAAGAAAGTTGGGTATCGCAATCGCCGCCAGGATGGCAATAATCGCAACCACAATCAAAAGCTCAATCAGAGTAAAACCTCTCTTCATAACACACTCACTTCCTTTCCTTTAAAAATATATAATATATGCAGAAAAACATGCAGGGGGGAAAATACAGAAAATCGGGTCATTGCTTTTCCGTTGGCGTGGTTACTGTATCCTCCTTGAAGACAATGGCTGTCCCGCGCATGAAATAACTGTAATCAGTCCCCGGCTTCCAGGCGGGAAAGGGCACCTTTTCATCAGCAACCATTCCCTGAAAACGTTTGGGGAGGATGCAGATGCCCATTACAGCATCAGCGCCGACACGACGGGCAAGATTCCTCAGGTCTGCAAGCATCTTCGTCTTGTTTTCCTTGGACTGGTCTTCATAATACTTTGATTGCAGGATGGCGATTTCCTCACAGGGACGTGAGACCTGCCCCACGAAGAGCTCTATGCCGGCGGAACCTTCCCTGGGCGGACGAGACTCCCACGTGAGTTTCTTGACGGTTCCCGTGTTGCAACTGCTCAATAGAAATAAAAAGAGACATGCAAAAAATGGAAATGTGAGCGCTTTTCCCCTCTTTTTCATAATATACCTCTTTATTATTTGATTAACCAATCTATCAACCGGCTGTCAATATGAAACTTCCCGTGAAATGCCTGTTGGTGTATCTCACGAAATCGTGAGATGCGCCCTGTCAAAAACATAAAAACAATTTCTCTTGATTTATATCAAATGGGCACGTAGGAATTTCACAGTAAATTCGTGGATAAAAGAGACAGGTATGGGAATTGACCTTTCAAATAGTTCGGATGTGGAGAAGAGATATCCTGCGCTGAAGGTTATCCTCGGACCGGATGCCGATAAGACTTTTCTCATCACAACACCCATTGTCACCCTCGGACGCGGTAAAGACCGTGATATTCAGTTCAGCGACCGCGCCATGTCACGGAAACACTGTGAAATCGTCACGGTTGAGGACAAGCTGATTATCCGCGACACAAAAAGCCATAACGGCATAAAAGTCAACGGCCGTCTCACCCTGGAGCAGGAACTCAAGAATGGTGACCAGGTGGATATCGGTTCCTCCCGCCTGATTGTCTCCATTCCCTCATAAACCACAAAAAATGAGGTGCCCTGATGAAAATCCGAGCCCGTGCCCCGATTCGCATCGATTTCGGCGGAGGGTGGACGGATGTCCCGCCTTTCTCCCAGCGCGAAGGGGGCGCCGTCGTCAATGCCACCATCAACCGCTACACATACGCCACGCTCGTCCTGCGACCGGACAACACCATCCGCATCATCTCCGCAGACTTTGACACCTTCATTGAGGTGAAGGACTTTAAGCAGCTGGAGTATGACGGCAATCTTGACCTCATCAAGGCGGCAATCCGTGTGCTGGAGGTGAAGCAGGGGATGGATATTTATGTGCGGTGCGACGCCCCGCCCGGCTCCGGCACAGGCTCCTCATCTTCCATCAGCGTTGCCCTCATAGGCTTACTGAATACCCTCCAGAATGAAAAACTCAGTCCGCATGAAATCGCCAAACTGGGGCGAGTGCTGGAACTCCAGGAACTCCATATCGCCGGCGGCAAGCAGGATTATTATGCCTCCGCCTTAGGCGGCATCAACTATCTTGAGTTTGAAGACCCGGCGGTGAGCAACAGCAACCTGAACGTCCGCCCTGAGGTTATCTCCGAGATGGAGAAACACATGGTTCTGTGTTACACAGGCAAATCCCGCCTGTCAGGCAACATCATCTCAACGGTCATGGGGGCTTATGAACGCGGCGAGGACAAAACCACAAACGCCCTTTTTAATCTCAAGCGGATTGCCCATGAAATGAAATCGGCGCTCCTGACCGGCGACACAAAGCGCTTTGCATCACTGCTTGATGAAAACTGGCAGAACCAGAAGATGCTCGATGAGTCCACAACCAATCCGCAGATTGACCATCTCTTCGATGCGGCTTACAAACGGGGCGCCATCGGAGGGAAGGCGCTGGGGGCGGGCGGCGGCGGCTGCCTCCTGTTTTATTGCGATGATAACTGCGAGCATGAAGTCCGAAAGACGCTCCAGGAAAATGGCGTTCAGATTATCGATTTCAACTTGGAATTCCAGGGGCTGTCCACATGGACGGTGCCAGATTGAATATGACATGGTCACTTTTAAACCGAACCGGTTTTCCAAATTTTTCTGAGGAGGTGAACTTATGAAGATATGCTACGACAGGGAAGTTGATACTCTCAGCATTATATTCCGAGATACCACTGTGACCACCAGACGCCTTGCGGAGGGAATTTCCGCAGACTATGATGGGGACGGGAATCTGGCAAGTATAGAGATTTTGGACGCCATCAAAAAATTTGGAAATTCGGAGACGCTAAGACAAATTGTCATCGAGGGTGTATGGCTCACACATTAAAGACATTATGGACAATGCTGGAGTGAATATGAAAGACCCGCTAAAAAAGGCTATTGAAACCATTGTCAGGGTCTCAGAGCCCGACAAAATCATATTGTTCGGCTCCTACGCAAAAGGAAAACAAAAAAAGGGGAGTGATTTTGACCTTTTAGTTTTGAAAAAGGGACTTCGGAAACCTCGCAATCTTGCCCAAAAGATATATCTGAACTTTAAGGACATCGGTGCACCGGTGGACATCATTGTTGCCAGCTTAAGTAAGTTTGAAAAATTGAAATCGGATCCCTATTTGATATATGCGGAGGCTTCCCGTCATGGGAAGATCGTTTATGAAAAGAAATGAACGGGCAAAAGAGTGGTTAAAAAGGGCGCGGAGTAATCTTGCCCGGGCAAAATTGGGGGTTGTATCATCCGATATCCTATATGAAGATCTCTGCTTTGAAAATACGGACTATTAGCCACAGACAACACTAGATAAGAACGGATTAAAAAAGAATCCGTGGATATGATTCTTATCATCTCACTTATTGCAATGCCATTTTGCAATCCATCACATGGTCAGTGCGGCAACCATTGTTCCAAAAATCAGTAACACGAGCCCAATCCGTAATGCGATGTTTAAAACGATAATCGTGATAACGATGGCGGTCGCCTTTTCCTCCAGGACCTCAACCATCCCCATGATGATGGCGCGGGCAGTGAAAAACCAGACTACTATCGCAATAAAGAGATTCACAAGGCAAATTGGAATCAACATGCATAATTTCCAGACAAGACCGCCAACAATGGAGATGAGGAAGCCGATGAGGATTGCCTTGGGAAATGAGATGGGTTCCCCGGCGGCGCGAACACTCAGAAAAACGATAAAGCCGTTGATTATCGCCAGAATTGACCAGGTGATAATATTTAATAATATACGCCCCGACTTCGTGCTCATCATTTTCGCCAGACCGAAAAATCGATTTTCATCAACCGCTTGTCTCCCCGTTGTGTCTCGCGACTCAACGTTAGGCGAGCTACGCCTTGTTTCCGCGGGTTCTGTCTGAGAAGAAGCGTTGTTGCCGGTTGAAAGAAAGGCTGGAGGGGCGCCGGGGCGACTCTCCCCCATCGCCGGCGTTGGTGTTGCAGTATGGGCAGGCGTCCCGGGCTGGATGGGAACCGCCGGCGTTGGCTTAAAACCGGGAAGAAGGGCGTCCTCAGGGGGCGGAGGCGCAACCGATTGGGTTGGAACGGATGGCGGGGAGACGCCGGACGTCCCTGCAGGAGTCACCGCAGGGGTTGCCGCCGCTGAGACCTCAGTAAACTGCAGTTTTGAGATTTTGTAGCTCATCACCGGATATCCCGTGGAATCCGGTGGCGCGCCGGCGGTCCGTATAGTGAACACACCTGCGCCATCCTTGTTCTCATATTTCACAACAGCAACGCCATCATATTTCCCCCCATGTCCCATGAGAAGGCTGGCGGTGCGCCCCGAGGACGGCGCCGCCGCAGGGGCAAGCGCTTTAAATTCAATGCTTATAACATTGTCCTCACTTACGGGAAAAGACTGTTCGGCAATCTTTCCCCCTGTGACAAGACGGATGGAAAATTCACCCGTAGGGGAACCTCCTGAAAAAGAATCCACGCAGACCTCCGGAAAACTCTTTCCGCCCGCCATCTCCATAGAATCCGAAAATATAAAGGGAGAAGTGAGACAGAAAATAATTATCAGGATACAGGTAACATATATCCTCATAAGCAAACCCCATCTGATATGAAATATTCTAAAATTTGAAAGTGGCTTATATTTGGGCGCACGTCAAGGTGAAAAGGGGAATAGCCGTAGCGGCAGCGGGGTCATCACAATTTGCTTGCCCGCGCAGGAGCGGTAGGGGTTTATAATTCCCTGAATCGCCTGTGGAGGTTTGAAAATCTGTGGAACTTCTGGAAAATCTGAACCCGATGCAGAGGGAGGCGGTGGAGGTGACCGATGGCCCGCAACTCATTATTGCGGGCGCCGGCAGCGGCAAAACTCGCGTCATCACTCACAAGATAGCCTATCTCATCAAGGTGAAAAAGGTTCCCCCCTGGCGTATCTTTGCCGCCACATTCACCAACAAGGCAGCCAATGAAATGAAGGAGCGGGTGTTGAAACTCCTCGACCTGCCGGGCGATGTCAGACTGAACGTCTCTACATTTCACTCCTTATGCGCGGGATTTCTGCGCCGCGAGGCGCCAAAGGTGGGGCTTACACCGCATTACACCATCGTGGACGAGCGCGACCAGCTTGTTATCATCAAGAACTGCCTGAATTTCCTCCGCATCCCGCTGGAAGTATGCCAGCCAAAACAGGCGCAGGAAAAAATCAATCTGGCGAAAATCAATATGCTGGAACCCGAAGACCTTGAAGGGTTCTTTCCTTGCGTTGCGGCGGAGATGCTCCCTGAGGTGATGCGCCTTTACCAGAAACGCCTGTCTGAAAGCGATGCCGCCGATTTTGAAGACCTCATCCTGCACATTGTCAGACTTCTCAAAAAGGATGAGGAGACACGCCGGTTTTATCAGGAGCGGTTTCTATATATCCTCGTGGATGAATACCAGGACACCAACCACCTGCAGTTTGAACTTATCCGTCTCCTTGCCGGGGCGCACGGAAATCTCAGCGTTGTTGGCGACGAGGACCAGAGCATTTACAGCTGGCGCGGGGCAAAACTCTCCAACCTCCTTGACTTCTCCAAACATTTCCCCGCGACAACCATCACCAAACTCGAACAAAATTATCGCTCCACAGGGAACATCCTGAAGTCCGCCGATGCAGTCATATCGCACAATGTGGAGAGATTCGGGAAGACCCTCTGGTCAGAACGGCAAGCGGGCGACCCCATCTTTCTGATTGAGTCCATGGATGAGATAGAGGAGGCGCTCAGGGTTGTGGAAACCATTCTCACAATCCACCACCTTGAGAATATCCCGATGCGTGAGACTGCCATCTTTTACCGGCAGAACAGCTTAAGCCGCATATTTGAGGATGAGATACGCAGACGCAAAATCCCCTACCTCATCGTTGGCGGCATCCGTTTCTATGACCGTGCGGAGGTGAAAGACCTCCTCGCCTATCTGAAGGTGGCGGTCAATCCCAATAACACCATTGCCCTCCAGCGCATTATCAACGTCCCCCCGCGCGGCATCGGCGACAGGACGGTTGAAAAGCTTCTGCAACTCGGTCGCGAAAAAAACCTGACGCTTTACCAGTCCCTCGAACTTGCAGTGGCAGAAAGGCTGTTGCCGACAAATGCTATTGAAAAGGTCTCGAAATTCCTCAATTCCACTAAAGAATGGATACGCGCCGCCACCCGCATCACCCCCTTTGACCTCCTCCGGCGCATCATTAACGAAACAGACTACATTGAATCACTCGGAGACGCGCACAGCATCCAGGTCATCTCAAAAAAGGATAACATCCAGGAACTCCAGAACGCCATCCAGGAATTCTTTGAGAAAAATCCCGAGCAGACACTGGAAAATTATTTTGAAAACCTCGCCCTCGCCGCACCGGTGGATGAACTGCAGGGGCAGAGCGACTACCTTGCCCTCATGACGCTCCATTCCGCAAAAGGACTTGAATTCGACACCGTCTTCATTGTGGGGATGGAGGAGCCGATTTTCCCGAACCGTTGGACGATTGAGGAATCGCAGTCTGTCGAGGAGGAGCGCCGCCTCTTTTACGTGGGCATCACACGAGCGAAAAACCGCATCTTCCTCTCACGGGCGGAGAGCCGCCTCTTCCGGGGCCAGCGGGAGTGGAATCTCCCCTCAATCTTTCTGGATGAAATCCCGCCGGAGCTGAAGGTGATATGGAACCCCACGATATACGGGTGGCGCACCACCTCGCCGGCGCTGAAAGGACATTCATTCTGAAAGGAGAAAAATACATTTTTTTATTGTTTAGAATGCCTCATTTAGTCTATATATTTTTTACATCTTTCCTTGAACAAAGACAGGAGGGTCTGAATGCCCTGTGCAAAGATTCTCGTTGTGGATAATAGCGCCGAGGTGCATGAGTTCTGTCAGAAGGTCCTCGGTGAGAAATATGGGCTCACCTTTGCCTCAAATGGCGCTGAGGCGGAAGAAAAACTCGCCGCCGAAAAACCCGACCTCATCATCATGGATATTTATATACCTGGAGTGGATGGGCTGACACTCGCGGAAAAATTCAAGTCCGACCCCGAACTTGCACACATACCTATAATCATTTTATCCGGTATAATGTCAGATATGGACCTCCCGCCCGGATTCTGGAAGATGGGGACGCCCGCTCAGGGATTTCTGCACAAGCCTGTGGAACCCGCCACCCTCCTTAATGAGGTGCAACGGGTCCTGGCAGCATCACGCGGGATTAAAATCACCAAGCCCCCATGGGGAGGTTATCTGTGACATGAAGAACATCGGTCGGTGCCAGAATTGCAGTCGCGCAATCCCGAAGGGCGAAACCCTCTTCGAAATCCGCATCGATATATACGCCAAGGGAGGACCGATTGAGATCGACCCGGAAGACCTCCAGAAAGACCATATCAAGGAGATGAAAGAACTAATCAAGCGGATGGAAACCATGGACGCGGATGAGCTGACGGATGAGGTCTGGGAGAGTTATCGCTTTGACCTGTGCAAGACCTGCAGGAAGGAATTTCACAAGAAACTGAAACTCAGAAAGAAGGGGGGGCTTGTACGCCGCTCAAAAGGCAATTACAGGAATAATTAATATCAGGTTTCACAATATAAATCATATTTTAGAACGGACAAAGGAGACCCTTATGGAAAGATTTCTCAAGGACATGCCGACACTTTATCAATTCATCATCGAGGGGGTGATTATTATCATCGGGGCGGGTATAGCCCTTCCGGGGCAGAGAAAATGGGGCTGGCTGGTCTTCGCCCTCGGAATCGCAGGCGTCATCTGGACCATCAAGACCCGCATCCTGACTCTCATGTGATGTCCATTAGCTTCATCTCATTTGTGGAGTACCTGTTTCATGAAATCCAAGGTAGCAGTTTTAAAGACATCCCCCGCAACAGTCGTTGAGGACATCGGACGGCTGATGCGTTTAACTGAGTATTCGAAATCCCTCCCAAAAGACCATGATACCATCCTCAAGGTCAATATTTCCTGGCACCATTACTATCCCGCATGCTCCACCTCCCCCTGGCAATATGACGGCGTGGTGAATACACTTGTCGAGGACGGCTATGCGCCGGCACACATCATCCCCGCCCACAACAGGACTGTTGTCATCAATACCAAAAAGGGCATCGTGAACAATCATCTCAACACAATTGACTGGAAATATGGTCTGAACCCTGTTCATCTCTATGAAGATGACCCGCCCATCAACTGGCAGGTTTACAAACCAAAGGGAAAATACCGCGTCCTTGACAGGATTTATCCGGAAGGCGTGAAGATTCCCGGAATTTTTATCGGTAAGAACATCATCCACCTGCCCACGGTAAAGACACATGTCTTCACCACCATTACCGGCGCAATGAAGAACGCCTTCGGCGGGCTCCTCTCGGAAAGACGCCACTGGACTCACAGCGTTATTCACGAGACCCTGGTCGACCTCCTCATGATTCAGAAGGAGATTCATTCAGGCATCTTTGCCGTGATGGACGGGACGATTGCAGGCGACGGCGCCGGTCCGCGCGCCATGGTGCCACACGTCAAGAATTTCATCCTCGCCTCCGCCGACCAGGTTGCCATTGACTCCGTCAGCGCCAGGATGCAGGGATTTGACCCGATGTCCCTTGATTTTATCCGACTCGCTCACGAGGACGGGCTCGGCGTTGGAGACCCGCGGGAGATTGAGATTGTCGGCGAGGACATCTCCGGCGTTAATTTTCATTTCCATGGTCAGGAGGAAACGCTTGCCTCGCGCGGGCAGAAGTTAATCTACCACGGATGCCTGCATCCGCTGGAGAAAATCCTCCTGCGCTCACCTATTGTCCCTTGGTCATACGTCGCCTCGCGCCTTTACTATGACATCTACTGGTATAACTTTATCGGCAAAAAACGCGTACGTGCGATTATGGACACGGAATGGGGAAAATTGTTTGAGGAGTATGAACTGTCTCATTATGAAAAAACTCATGGACAGTATCCGAAGACAGGCGGTTGAATGATAAATCCTGGGCGTGTCAAAAAAATATAAATCTTAATGGAGTGGGAATGTGAATCTGAAAGACCTTTCGCCGAGTCAGATTGAGGAGCTGGTGAGAACGGTGACGGCACGTGTGGCGGAGCGGATTGCAAGCGAGGGAAAGTCCGCCGGCTCGCCTGTCGCGGTCACAGCCGCCTCATGTCCAATTGTCAGTTCGGGAGCCCCCTGCACGGGGTGCGGGGAGTGCGCCGCGAAAAATCCAGCCGCCGTGAAGTCCATCATCGGGGCAGGCGCTGACCGCATCGGGTCTCAGACGGCGGGCGGGCCAAGGGATATCGCCCCACTAATTGACCACACCCTCCTAAGACCCAATGCCACGGACAGAGAAATCGAAAAACTCTGCAAGGAGGGAAAGGAGTATCATTTCGCCTCAGTGTGCCTGAACTCTGCCTATGTCTCGATCGCCTCACACATGCTGGCAGGAAGCGGGGTTAAGGTCTGCACCGTGGTAGGCTTCCCGCTCGGCGCCATGAGTACAGAGGCAAAGGCGTTCGAGACGCGCGACGCCATTGCAAAAGGGGCGGATGAGATTGACATGGTTATCAACGTGGGCAAACTGAAATCCGGCGATTATGAATACGTATTGGACGATGTTCAGTCTGTTGTGCGAGCGGCGCAGGGACGCTGTGTCAAGGTGATTCTGGAGACTGCCTCGCTGACGGATGATGAAAAGGTGGCGGGATGCATCATTGCCAAGGCGGCAGGGGCGAATTATGTCAAGACATCAACAGGGTTTGGAGCCGGCGGCGCCACGGTGGAGGACGTTGCCCTCATGAGGCGCATTGTGGGACCCAAAATGGGGATCAAGGCGGCGGGGGGCATCCGCACTGCTGAGGAGGCGCAGAAGATGATTGAAGCCGGCGCGACGCGCATCGGGGCAAGCGCCTCCGTGGCAATTGTGCGCGGCGGGAAATAAATTAAACGGGCGCCGGCAGTTCGTAAGGAGTCGTGAACAATTTTTTATTATTTTTAATTATTTCGCTTGCCCGGCATTGAATATTTTTCCCATAATCACTTTTTATTGAATATACCCATTAGGGACAGTGGTTTATGCACTTTGCACGAACAGTCTGGAGATTTTTCCTCCCACTCCTGGCAATTTCCATTTTACTATTCATCATAGGATGGTGGACAGCGGGAGCGGTCTTTATTTTTGGCGCTTTCTTCATCCTTTTTTTCTTCCGAGACCCTGAGCGCATACCGCCCAGCGAGAAAGGGGCGCTGGTTTCGCCGGCGGATGGCAGGGTTGATGTGGTAGAGGAGGTGGAGCATTCCCCCTTTCCTGGTGGCAGGGCGGTCAAGGTGGGGATTTTTCTTTCCATATTTGACGTCCATATCAACCGCGCCCCTGCTGATGGGCGCGTTATGGAGACGAGTCACCGTTCCGGCAGTTTCATGAGCGCCATGAGGAAGAAATCCTCCGAGACAAATGAGAGCAATTTGATTGTGTTTGAAACCCCGCAAGGCGCGATTTGTGTTCGGCAGATTGCCGGACTGATTGCGCGGCGGATTATCTGCAATCTTAAAAAGGGAGACCATGTCCAGCGGGGCGATAGAATCGGTCTCATCTGCTTTGGCTCCCGGACGGAAGCCTTCCTGCCATCCAACGCCCTCATCAAGGTCAAACCGGGGATGAGGGTAAAGGGCGGCTCCTCCATCATTGCCTTCCTGCCGAATACTGACAGCGATGGAGCATCTCTAAGCCATGAGGAATAATTCGTGAGAAAGGTATATATTCTTCCAAATCTCTTTACGGCGGCCAGTCTTTTCTGCGGGCTGTTATCCATCACACATGTCTTCAGAGGGGATTATGAGGTCGCATGTTATCTCATCCTCATATCCGCCCTGCTGGATGGTCTGGACGGGAAGATGGCGTATCTGACGCGGACACAGAGCGCCTTTGGTTTGCATTTCGATTCCCTTGCCGACCTTGTTGCCTTCGGCGTTGCCCCTGCAATGCTGATTTACTCCTGGATGCAGGCAATCACCACAATCGGAACGGGAAAGGTGGCGACGGGTGTGGCGTCGCTCTTTGTCATCTGCGGGGCGCTCCGCCTTGCGCGCTTCAACGTCCAGGCGTTAAGGGAGGAAAAAAAGAATTTCACCGGACTCCCCATACCGGCGGCGGCGGGGGCTGTAGTATCCACCTTTCTCGCCCTGTGGCGGACCGGTCTCTGGCGTGAGGAGGGTGGCGTCATCCTCCTTAAAATCCTCCCTCTCATATTCGTGGGGCTCTCCTGCCTCATGGTGAGCAACATCCCCTATCCAAGTCTGAAAAACATAGACCTCCGGCAGAGAAAGCCGTTTGATTATCTTGTCCTGATTGTTGTGGTAGTCTGCTTCATGGTGGGGTTATGGCAGATGCAGACACTCATCCTGTTCCTGGGTTTCTGGGGATATGTGGCATGGGGTCTGGCAGGTCGTTTCCTCCGCGCCCACAAGCCCCAGCAAAACCCCATTCCGGGAATTACCCTCCACAAATAATACAAAATTTCAATGTGTACATTGAGAGAAGACAATCGTGGGAAATCTGATTTAGAATCTCTAAAAATATGGGATTCACCATCCGCCTGAGGCGGACTGTGGTGAAATGGGTTTAATCTTGTTAATCCTGTAAATCCTGTCTGGAAAATTGATTACTGGGATTTCCATGGTCTTCGCGGTTCTTCTCCCTCATTTCCTATCTTACGCGCCTTAGCTTCAGCGATGGAGTGTTGTCTTTCCTGTATAGTCTTTCCAGAGTTTCGATATCATGGTCCAATCCTTTGGCTGGATGGCTTCGCGCGTGGTGTCAATATGTGTGGCGTAGTAGAGGGATGGGATGCCAAGAGAGGGCTGGAGGCGCATATATTCCAGCCACGCCTTTCGGGAGGGGCAGGGCCAGTTATCCGTGTCAATGAGGAGACAGGGACAAGCAAGCCTCGCCATGCCGGCGCGGAATTCCATCTTCTTCACCACGGAGTCCTGATAATTTTTATCAATATCATTCAGGCGGATGGCATCACAAACGTCCATGAAGTATGGATTGGCGGCGTGGGTGATGATGAAGGCGTCCTTTTTTATTTTCTTTGCAGTGGCATAGATTTCCCTGAGGTATGTCTTGAGGAGTTCAATTCCCCAGGGGACGCCGACGCGCCTTGCCTCATAATCCGCCGGCGTGGCGGCGGTGAAATCTATCTTGAAGCCGTCCGCATTGTAACAACCCTCTTTATCCGAAAGCATCCTCTTCACGGCATGGCGCAGCTCCTTCACAAATTCAGGATTTGTCGGGTCCTCACAGAGTTTCTGCTCCCCCTTGGTTATGCACATCCGTGAGGGGACACCTTCACCGGTAAAGAGTCCCCACCAGAGGACAACCTTTTTCCCCTTCTTGTGCAGACGGTCGATGAATCCCCTGATGTCAGGCCATTTGCCCTCATCCGCCTTCGGGAGTCCTCGCTCCTTTTGCCACTTATCATCAATAATGAGTGTGCGGAAGGGGATTTTATTTTTTTCCAGAATGTCAGCCATGTGTTCATAAAATGCCTGATTGGAATACTGGAAGGGGTTCCACTCTTGCTTCATATCCTTTTCGCCAAGCCTGTTATGAAAGTCCGCCTGATAAGCCTGCTCCCCCCAGCCGCAGAATATGGGTTCGCGCCACCAGGGGGCATCAGGCGCAGTGCGCCCGGGGACAAGTTGGTTTGCAAGTAGAAAATCGACATAAGAGTTCAATGCCTCTCGTTCCGAGGCACCGAAATGGATGACAAGATGAGGCGTTGTGAAGGAGCCTGAGGGTTTCGTCTTGCCAAAGTATGTCAAGGAGAGTGCGAGGATTCGTCCGGCGGCAAATTCATAATCATTGAAATTGTAATCTCCGGGATGGGCGGCAATACCCATGCTCATCCAGACCGACTTGTTCTGGTCGGTTAAGGCAAATGCAATCAGCCCGGGGGTGAAAAAGGCATTCCCGCCATTAAAATTGAAATCATAATTCACACTGACCTTGCCATATTCCTGGGCGGAAACCCACTGGCGGTCCAGGGCATTGGGTTCGGGATTGAAAAGCCATGCAAATGCCTTTGAGGCGTTGATTTCGCGAATCTGGAGGGCGCCGCTAACGGTTTCTCCCTGTGGCTCAACCTCCCCCTTTCCCATCGGGGCAAAGACACCCGGAAGCCCCCATCCCTGAAAGAAATAAAGCCTGTCAATTGGAAGGGCGGGCACAAATTTATAATAATACTCAAGATAGTCCTCATAACAGTCAAATATGAAGACCTTTTTCTTATGCAGCAGGCTCATCCCCTCAAATAAAATCCTGTGCCCGCGGGGAATCTCCTGATATTGCGGCGTCCTGACAATGCGCACCAGGACATCCTTTTCGTGGATGCCATCGCACGCAGACCAGATGCAGAGCTTCTGACTCCACTCCCCCGCTGACAGGCGCACAAACTCAGGCTCTCTGGCATTGTAACCGAGGGAATATGTCTTCGCCGTCAGTGTGAAGGCATCCTTCCGACTCTCAATCAATATCCTCATTTCCCCACTCCTTAAGATAATTTATTTCCCTTTAACCATATAAAATGACACAGTTCAATAACTATTTGTTTGACTTTCCCAACCGACTGCAATGATTGATTATCCGATTTATACCGGCGGTATAAAATGAGACTTTTATCAAAGGGGTTACCATGAGAGCGCTGGTTACGGGCGGGGCGGGATTCATCGGCTCTTACCTTGCAGAGGCGCTTCTGCAAAAAGGGTGGAATGTCTCCGTTATTGACGACCTCTCCACAGGCAGTATCAAAAATATTGACCGCCTGAAATCCCATCCCAACTTCGACTACACGATTGACACCATCATGAATATCCCGCTGATGGCGGAACTGATTGACCGCGCCGACTATATCTATCATCTTGCCGCCACGGTGGGTGTCCGGCTCATTGTGGAAAGCCCCGTGCGCACCATCGAGACGAATATAAAAGGCACCGAGATTGTCCTGGAACTGGTCGCAAAGAAGAATAAGAAAATCCTCATCACCTCATCCTCGGAGGTTTACGGCAAGAGTAACAATGTGCCGTTCAAGGAGGATGATGACCTTGTCCTTGGTCCCACCATCCGCGCCCGCTGGTCCTACGCCTGCTCCAAGGCAATTGATGAGTTCCTTGCACTCGCCTACTACAGGGAGAAAAAACTGCCGGTCATCATCTGCCGCCTCTTCAACACGGTGGGTCCGCGCCAGATTGGCGCTTATGGCATGGTGATTCCACGACTCGTCTCCCAGGCGCTATGCGGCACCCCCCTGACCGTTTACGGAGATGGGAGGCAGACACGCACATTTACCGACGTGTGCGAGGTGGTCTGGGCTTTGCGCCATCTTATGCAGGAACCCGCCGCCATCGGGGAGGTGGTCAATATAGGCGGCATGGAGGAGATTTCCATACTCGCAATTGCGCAAAAAATTAAAGAGCTGACAGGGAGCTCCTCAGAAATCCAGTTCATCCCTATAGACGAGGTTTATGACAAAAATTTTGAGGATATGGGAAGGCGCGTGCCGGATATTGAAAAGGCGCGACGCCTCATCGGTTTCAATCCTCACACAGGCATTGATGACATACTGCGGAAAATCATCGCACACATGAAGGCGGAATGTGCCAATCCTTCCGCATGAACAATAATTTTTCCTGCCTCAAAAAAACCGACGCCCGGGGTCTTGCCCGGGCGCCCATCTCTCATCAACTTTAATATTCAGACCATGACCAACATCCAGCCCTTAACTCACGGGATAATGTCGGGCGGATAGACATAAATATTGACGCCGTCAATAATGAGCTTAGCCTTCGACTCGTCAAAAGGTGACAGGTTGATGAAATCAACCGCCGCCTGCAGTGGGACATCCTGAATCGGTTTCCCATCCTTGTCGGTCGGCGATAATATGAATATCTTGTAAGACTGGTCTGTATCTATGGGTGATGCCTTCCCCTCACTTGTGCTGTCAATCGTCTTGCTCACAGCCGACTGATTATCCATGGAGTTCAGTCTGAAACGGACTCTCGGCATATTTTGCTGGAGCGTGTTGTGGTCCTTGCGGACAATGAACTCGGCGCAATAAATCCTGATATTCTCATTAAGGACAACATCATCTAAGGGACTGCACCAGAAGCCAAATGTATTACTATCCACACCGTTGATATAGAGATAGCCATTATCGCTGAAGCCCCCCAACGGCGTGGTGAAGGGGAAGGGCACGGGGAAGGTGGCGAATATCCAGCCCTCTTTATCTTTATCGAAGGTGTATTCACGAATGAGCGTGGGGAGTGGCAAATAATCAAATGACCGACGCGCCACCGTGATTTCATCAAGATAGACAGTGCCGTTAGCCGCATCAGTCGGGTTCATATTTATAATGTCAAACGCGCATTCAAGAGCATTGCCTGCAAACTGGTTGGGGATAAAATAATGCGGATACTTTCTGGCGCCCCTGCCGACGGAGAAGGAACCCGATGACTCGCTGAAGATGTGGAAATCATCGCTCTGCTGGAAGATGTCATCATAAATCCGCATGCGAATACCGGGCGTTCGCATCGGATTATCCTGGTCAGAATAAAAGGTGAATGTGGCGCAATAAAGGTTATCTTTCACAATGGGATAGGTGAAGAAGGTGGGACTGGTAGGACTATCCCAGTATCCAAAGCAGTTAGTATTGCTTGTCGCCTTGAGCGAGATAGTTCCATTGTCATGTCCGAACAGCGGGGGCTTGAATGGTTTAACTTCACCGCTCTGGCTCCATCCATCTATCTCATCAAATGTCACATCACTTTCAAGTGTTGTGCGGGGACTGACAACAAACCTCTGGGAGGAGAGATAACGATAGGGGATGCCATAAACGGGTAGTTGGGACGGTTCATCCGGTCCGGCAAATGGGTCGGTCATCTTATACCCCAGATTCACAACGAAATCCGGGTCGGGACAGAAGCTATCATACAGATATGGCTGGACATTGAATGACCTGAGCCGGAAGTGGACTTCATCCCCATTGTAATCATTCGGCACGGGGAATTCAAATTCCTCATCGGGGGTCGTGGAAGATTGCGGCTGTAACGACCCCGGTGTATGGATAAGCTTCCTTCCTCCAGTTCTAAAATCTATTTCTACGGGCGGGGTTGTTTCCTGGTCAAGAAGCAACGGCATGCGCGGGAGCGTCACCTTCGTCGCATTGAAAACCGTCACCGGCAGTTCAATGTATTCATTAGGGTCCAACTTGCCATTGCCATTACCCCGGCTATAGCCAAGATTATCATCATCAATGGCATACCTTATCAACTTGATAGGAGTGAGATTATAAGCCTTGAGGGGAAAGGATGTGAGCCAATCATATCCATCGGTGTCCACCATGAGACAATAGAGGTTAAATGTATAGCCGTCAGGCGTGTAGGGGAGGTTGTCTGCGATGTGGAAATATATAACCTTGTCCTTTGTTGATTCAGGATCAGGAGGGGGCGGGACATTATTCAGCACATACATGGGATTTCCGAGAACTTCAACATAGGGGTCATCTGAATAAAGGACAAATGAGAGACTGCGGGATTCCACACTCCCCTCATTATTAAGAGTTATACGCATGGTCACAAGCTCCCCTGCGTCTATCTGACCATTCATATTGCCATCTCCATTTAAACTTCTATCAGACACCGTGATGGCGCGCCGGACGCCAAGGTCAGGACAACCCGAGGGCATCAGTCCCCCATTTGCCCTGTGCCGGAGATTCACATTCAGGACACCAGGACAATCTCTATTAATGTTCTCAATCGGCGCCTTGACCAGGTGGGGGATATAGGGGTCGCCATTGCAATCAAGGTCAAGCGGCGACACATCAACAAGGACATTCTTAATCGGCGGCGCACCCTCAGCCTCAGGCTGGGGACATGCATCATATTCCCAGAGCCGATGCCCCACATGTTCCACATTGCCCGGTATATTGAATGCCACAACGAGGGTGTTGGATTGGTTGACAATATCCGGCAGATAGGAGGCGGCATTACTGCGGATATAAAGAGGCAGAGTATACACACCTGGGCTAAAGGTGTGGCGGTCAAGTTTGATTTTGAACTCGGAGACCTCACCAAGCGAAGCGCCGGATGGGGGATATACACTCAGGGCTGGATTGTCCGAATAGAGAGACCAATAGATAGTCTCCGTTGGGCTGGCGTTAGTCACCTGGATAGTGATTTCATTGAGGTTATTACCCATATTGATGTATCCCTGGTTGAATTGCAGGATACAGTTTCCGCGGTAATCTTCATTTGCCGCTGCCCACATTGCATTGGAATCCTTAATCAATCCCTCCTTGTTTATCGCACGGACAATATACTCATAGCGGACACGGGGGATGACGGGAATATCGAGGTAAAGAGTGGCGGATGTGCTCATCAGGGAGGAATTCAGGAGAACCTTTGACTTCCCCTCCTCCCTCCTGTAAATATTGAAACCAAAGAGGTTCCCCGCATCGGTCATTGACCAGTTGAGCCGGATATCGGTATCCTCCGGCGTCACGACCAGTTGTGGCGGGATGAGGGGCGGCTTCGGCGTCCTGTAAACATAAAACCTTCTCGCCGTATAGGGAGTTATGAGATTTTTAAAATTCCTGCAGCGCACCAGGAATGTATATTCACCTGTCGGAAGGTTTCTATAAACCCTCCTTGTCCCCTGCATCCAGTCGCCCCATGTAGTCTCATATCCAAGTAGTATGGTCTGATAATCAAGTTGGCGCACGGGTACATCGCCAATACTGACGCCAAACGATGCCGCCGCTGTGAATTGGAAGGTGACATCCTCATCCTTAATAACCTCCCCCTCTCTCGGGCCAAGGATAATATAAACCGCGGGGCGTTTCTCCACCCATAAAGCCTCACCCCAGAATGCCGTGGCGTAAACCGGCGTCCTCACGTATTTATTGCACGCCACCATCACAACATCGCCATCAGCAACCTTGATGGCATTTATATAAGGATTGGTGGAAAAAACGCTGAATAGAATCTGTGAGCCGTCAGGTCTCACCTCTTTCGGCGCAAAGATACCTGTATCAGGTCCCGTCTCAAAAACCGTCAGGTCAAACCCCAAAGTGTCGTTCGTTGAGGAAAGCCTGACAGTGAATGAATCCGCCAACTCCGGGTTGAGATTCATATCCTCATCTTCAACGGTCAGACGCGCACCAGTTGCATTAGTATAGTAATACTTTTTTTCAAATCTGGCGTAAATCGGTCCCCGCCCCCAGATGGCGCCAGCTGTAAATAAATTGCCTGTGTGGGGGCGTGTATAGGCAACATGGATTTGCCCGCCATCATTGACCTTGAGCTGACTCAGGGCTGGATTGCTACCCATTGGTCGGAAGGAAAGGAGATTACTCTCCTTGGAAATGGTGAAAATACCCGTGTCAATATCCGTCTCTGTCAAAGTCAATATGAATCCTGAGGGGTCGGCATCGCTTGTCACAGTTACATTTACGGCTTCGGCAATATCGGGATTCGGATTGGCATCATTATCATTGACCGTGATGAGGGCTATTTCATGCGTCCCTATATACACCGGCTTGTTCAGTATCACCTGGACGGGCACCGTCTGAAAGAGGGTTGTTGTAGTAATCTCGGGGCTGCCAAGGGGGAAGTAATAAGCCATGACCTTGTCGCCATTTGAGACCTTGAGTTTCCTCAGGTCCTGATTGCTCTCAATCAGGGAGAAAAGGAGATTGTCATTGAGGATATCAGATGTGAAAAGACCCGTATTTGC
>JAPLSR010000335.1 GCA_026398545.1 Candidatus Sumerlaeota bacterium
GTAGAAAAGGGCTGAAGCGTTTTTGTAAAATGAGACAAGATGCTCGGTGGGAGCCCATTTCACATGATGCACACGTTCCTTCAGACCGGAAGACTGCGATTCCCGCCGGATAGTCAGGTCAATCTCATGCATCCCGGCTGCGGGCTGTCCTAAAATTACGAACTCATAGTCCGCCGCCGCCCTACATCGGCTGAAGACCCTGAGCATTCTTGGGACATTCTTCGATTTAATCATATGCCCCACAAAAAGGATGTATTTTCCTCTGATGCCGTGGATGCGTTTTAACGTATCAAATGGGACCCCCTCCTCCTCCGCGAGGTCAGGGTCAAGGGCGTTGTGAGCCACAATGATACGTTCCGGCGGCACGCCGAGGTATTTCACGATGTCGCGACCGGACGACTCAGACACGGTAAAGATAAGATTGGCAGACCTGGCTGTTTTTTTGATGAACATCCGGAAATAGTGGCGCTCCAGAAAGGGGAATTCGTGAGGCATGACAAATCGCTTTACGTCATGGATGGTGACGGTGGAAAGACAGGGAAGTCTCAGCGGGGCAATATCACTGGGCGACCAGAAGAGGTCTATCTTGTGCTCCCGCGCCATCTTCGGGAGGAGGAAATGCTCCGCCAGGACACGCTTGAACCTTATCAGGTTGGAAACGGGACAGACCACATTTGAGAAGTTGTCGCTCTTTATGCTGTAGTAGCTGGCGTTGTCGCTTCTCAGGAAAATGACATATTCGTTCACCCTGTCCAGTTTAGAGATGGCAAGGAGCAGATTTTTTGTAAATCGCCCCGCTCCAGTGATACGTTGGTGGAGCTGAAATGTGTTCACGCCGATGCGCATAAATCAGACGTCACCGCTTCCTCTATCCCTGCGGAATGGGCTCAGGGTGGAAAGCACTGATTTATAACCCTGAAGCCTCTCCCGGTTTTCCTCAGAAGCTGATTTTCGAGGGATTATTTTTAGAATTATTATACGAAGAAGCATATCCGTAAAAATGGACAGACGCAAGAAAAAATTTCCGGCTGGTCCCTTATATTTGACATAGTAAATAGTCATACTGTGGAAAAGGTGGAATATAGTGCTGGCGCGTGCCTGGATACTGCTTTGACGATGGCTGTGCACAACTTGTGCATCCGGCAGGAGGTATCTCTTCCAGCCCCGTTCAGCGAGACGTTTGCAGAGGTCTGCATCCTCCGAATACATGAAATATCGCTCGTCAAAAACAGATTCGCCCTCAAGGGCGTTCCGCCGCACAAGGAAGGCGGCGCCGGTTGCCCAGTCAATTTCACAGGGCGTAAAGTCAGGTGTGAAGGGCGAGTCTTTCCGCAGGAATAGTTTTTTCAACCTTTCCCGCAGAGGAAGAAAAATGGAATGCTCCGTCCAGTAATTCCACAGGGAGGGAAATTTGAAAATGGAGTGCAGGATGTTTCCCTTATCGTCGAGGAGTGTGGGCGCTGCAAGGGCGCATTTGGGTGTTTTTTCCATAAAGTCCTGCAGAATTTCTATAGCGCGGGGTTTGATAAAAGTGTCGGGATTTAAAAAGAAGAGATAATCCGCCTTTGTGTCTGAAGCACCAATATTGTTCGCCGCCGCAAATCCCAGATTTTTTTCCTGTGGTAGAAAATGAATATCTGGAAATCGCAGGGGAATCTCCTGTCCCGTGCCATCCGCTGAAGCGTTGTCCACCACAATGATTTCAAGACCGGGCGGACCATACTCCTTCAGGGATTTCAGGCACCGCGAGAGGCTCTCCCTGCAGTTCCAGCTGACAATAATGACTGCTATCTTCGACATTACTCGGTTTCTTCGCTTTCCACTGTTTATAAATTTTTAAACTGAACAGCGCGATGTCAACGATTTATTCCAACCAGGGCATTGAGCCCCATCTTTTATTTTTTACGGGGTTATTATTCCTTTTGACTTATCTGGTATAGATAGGGCGTGGGCAGGTATTCCTCGGGAATCCCCGGATGATATGTCCGCTCCCTGATCTTTGCCACAGGTCTGACATGGTAAACATTTTCAAGGTAAGGGTCTGTGGCGGTGAGAAGGATGGGGAATTTGTCGTAGTTGGGCTGAATGACCCAGAGGAGCAGGTCGAGGTAAAAGTCTCCCCTGGATTCCGGCACAGGTGTCTGGCGGATGGTCAGGGAGGGGCGGGCTGATGAGGCGCCTTCAAAATATGCGGCATACCAGCCACTATGGATGAAGTTTGTGCCGACAATTGTCACATCCGGTCTGAGCCCCAGCGCCTTCTGCATATACCAGAGGGTGTAGATATCGTTATCGCCAAATGTGAGGATAATGGCGCGACGTGGTGCATTTTTCATGATTTTGACCCCGTAATGAAAGGTGTCCAGGTGTCGCGATTTATCCTGTGTTGTGTAAAAGGACGTCAGTGGAATCAGGGGCAAAAGGAGGAGCGGATAAACGATGAAGTTTATTTTGCGCCCCGTGAAATATATCTCAATCTTGTGAAGTGCGCATAAAAGACCCATGCAGACAGGAAGCAGAATGGCTGGATAAAATGAAAGAAAATATGGCTCAATGTCAGGTATGTTGTAAAGCAGACACATGACTACGCCAAGAATAAACCAGCAGACAAATGCAATGGCGATGGACCTTCTCAACCTGAAAAGCGCCGCTATTCCCCAGAGCCACAATGCGCCAAGTCCAACTGCTATCGCCGCTTTTAAGAGATTTGTGTGGGGCGGGAAATTGTAAAGTTCTTCCACAAGCCATCTCGCCAGATTGAGCAGGCGTTTTACTGTGTGCCAGAGGAAGGTGCGGTTGGTAAAGGGGATGCCGGGCTGGAACGTGAGGAGTTGCCATTTTTTGAAATCGCCGCCGCTTATGACCCAGAAAAAATTGCGGAGTGTAGAGGGGTCACCCCAGTTGAGCGCAGGTCGTGCCGCCGCCCGCAAAGGCAGGTAGAGATAGGGGAGAAGGCTGACTGCGAAAAGCATCCCCGCGCTTAATAAATGCGCACGCCGTTCCGCCTTTTTGATAAATAACCAGAGACATGCAATGGCAAGAGGCAGGAGGGTTATGCTGAGCATGTGATTAGTAAAGGCAAGTCCCCAGACACCGAATAAGGCAAGGAAAGATAATAAATCCCCTCTGGTTACATACCTGAGAAATAATGAGAGAAGAAGCATGACAAATAACATGTGCATCGTATAGACTTCGGTCGTAGTGGCATGGTACCAGTGGGTGGGGGAGAAGGCGAAGAGGAGCGCTCCTGCCGCCGCCGCAATTTCTCTGTAATGTGGGTGAAGAAGGTGCCCCGGCGGTAAAAGAGCGAAACCCTTTCCCAGGACAATGAAAAACAAGCCTGAGGCAATGGCGCCAAATAAGGCGCATATGAGATTAGTCCCGAAGGCGGGATTCTGGCGGAAAATCCAGCAGAAAAAGAAGCCAAGCATGGTGAAGAGCGGGTAACCCGTGGGATGGGCAATTCCACCTGTTGCACAAACGGCGGAAAGCTCGACCCCATCGCCCCAGAAAATAGTGGGGGCAAGAGTGGCAAGATAGATGCTGAATGTGAAAAGAATGATAAGGCAAAAAAGGATATTCCGCAGATGTGAGGCACTTTCCACGTTCTTATTGAAGGAGGTTTCAATCATCTTTCGCTCATTGTCCTCCCAGTTCTTGCCTGTTGGGCGAAGTTCTAAGAGAATTTAATTGCACGGCTTTCGGAACAAGCATAGATGGTCACATTTCTATAAGAAGCCATAACTTCAGGTGTCAAGCGGAATTCAGGGCATTGTGGAGATAAATGCCTTTTGAACCTCATGCGATGAGAGTGAATCGCTGATTTTTTTAAGCCGCTGGAGAAGGTCCTCAGGGTTGTGAAAGCGCACCTCCAGCCGAAATTCGCTCCCTTCAAAGAATGCCGGTGCCTCAAGTGTGACCTCCGGCGGCAGTCTGAGGGAATGAATGAACCGATTGAAGGTCTCCTCACATGTGGCAAGGTGGGGATACCTGAGTCGATGCAGAGCGGAGCGGAAATGGGCGATGCATTCTGCGGTGGGCTTGCTCTCATCTGGAAGTATCTCTTTTAATGGCGGCTTCTCAAGTAGTTCAAGAATGGATTCCCCCCCGCGGCGCGCACATTCATAAAGATGTTCCAGAAACTCCCTTTGCAAGTTAACTCCCGGCTTCAGTTTTTTGACAACGCTCAGAAAGGCGAGCTGCTCATTTTCCTCAAGGCGTGGGAGAAAAAGGGCGCATGTTGGTGAGATATCACCTTGTGAGATGGCATCCTGAACGGGTGCTGGCAAAGCGAGCAGGTCAAGCATGCGTTCCAGAAGACGGGGTGAGGGTTTCAGCCCGATGACAGGCATGATGTCAGTGAGAGTTTTTTCCCTTCCAAGATAATGTTCCGATTTTTTCAACGCGGTCGCCTGCTCCAGGATGTTCAATTCTCGTGAGGAAAGATTGTCATAGATATTGGCAAGAAAGAGGTCAGCATCGGAAGTGGTCTCATCCACAACAAGGCAGGGAATGCTCTCAATACCGATGCTTCGCGCCGCATCGAAGCGTGAATAGCCGAGGACGACAAGATATGAAACACTGCCTTCGGCGATAGACTTTACCCAGATGGGATGAAGTATTCCCACCTTCGCAATAGAGGAAAGCAGGCGCTCCGGCACTCTGCCCGTTGATATTCGGAATGCCTCATCGCCCGCACAAAGAAAACCGATATCAATCTTCTCCCATCTCATACATGTTTCATCATTCAATACAATGATTGGTTTTCCATTTTTCTCGGATTGGACGAATTCTCCTTATGGATATACGGTTTCCACGCGGGAGGAGGGATAATAATGCGCAAGGATTTCGCGGAAGGTTTTACCGGCATGCGCCATTGCGATGGCGCCTGTCTGGCACATACCAACCCCATGTCCCCATCCAGCACCGCGAAGGATAAAACGTTCAGGTCGCTCAGCAGGTCCCTGGGTATCAACAACAAAGGCTGCGCTTTTCAGGGGCGGTTCAAAGACCTGGCGAATAGCAAGCTCCGGTCCAATAATAAACAAGTCTTTCTCGCCTTTGAATTCCGCCTCGATCATGCGTCCAGAGGGTCCTCGTTTGAGCGCCCTGATGGCAACAACGCGTCCGATGTCCTTGTGGGAAGCCACCCATTTGCTTAATTCTTCGGCTGTTACTTCTCGTTCACATCGGAAATTCTTGGATGCCCAATTGGGCACCTCGAATTTGGATGGATTGCAAAAGACTTTTGGGTCGGCTGTCAGCCACCGGCCCAAATCATCTTCACGGGTCAGGTCGTAATTGAATTTTTCATCGCCATCAAAAACTGCGGTGTTCCAGTAAGCCTTTTCGCCAGCGCGATTGGGCCAGACATTGCGGATGTCCTCAGTATGCCCGCCACAACTGGAGGCATAGAAGGCAGAGATGGGACGTCCTTCATAAAGAAGGGCAAGACCGCGCGTGGCACGAACTGACTCATCCGATTGGGCTGTGCGTTTCGTGTTGCCGCTGAACGCCTGGGATTCGACATCGGAGCCAATATCATAATTTGCACCGGCATACTTCTTTGTGATTAATGCCATAAGGGCTTCTGAGCGAGCCGCCACCGCTTGCGCCCGAAGCGCCTCCTGAGGTGATGTTGGACCAATCTCCGTTGGGACAACGCCGGGCAGGTAGTCCTCTAAGGGAAGCACCACAATCACCTCGAGAAAGTCCTTCGCGCCGGGGCGCACCTCAATCCGACCCTCATAAGTGCGGTCCTGGGTTCCAGCCCACCACCAACCAACGCCGTAAGGGACTTTTTTGATTTCGAGGACGCCTCCCGGTGCGGCGGATTCCAGCCTTATCGCCGCATGCCGGGACTTTCCCCCGGCACTCTCTAAGATAATCCGCCCCTCCTTCAAGGATATCGTTGCCGTTGTTCCACGGGGCAATTCCGCAACAGGATTCTCCTCCAGTGTTTCAACCTTCCAGTTTGCATTAGCAACAATAGTGATTTCCGGGACGGAATTAATGAGCAATACCTGGATGGGGGGATTATTCAAGCCGATAGGATGGGTGTTTGGTGTCTTCGGACTTGGGGTTTGAAACGAACAGCCTGCCAGAAGAAGCGGCAGCAGTGAGGCAAAAATCCTGTTCTCCGAAAACGGTAGCATCGTTTTTCTCCTTTTAGTATTAGTTATTTTGGGGCGATAAGTTAATTGAAAACATCAATTAATTATGAGGGCTGTTTTGTCAATATTTATTCTGCCAAAATCCTTAGATAGCTTCACGCAGAGCACGCAGAGAACGCTGAGATTATTAGTATTAACGATATAAAAGCATAGTTTATTCCAAAATGGCTCCCCGGTCGGCGGAGGAGACCATGCGGGCATAGCGCGCCAGGTAGCCGGTCTTTATCTTTGGTTTACAGGGCTTGAAGGTCCTGGCGCGACGCTTGAGCTCTGCGTTTGAGAGCAGCACCTCAATCTTGTAATTGTTTATATCAATGTGAATTGGGTCGCCTTCCCGGAGGAGGCCAATCGGGCCGCCCTCTATTGCCTCGGGGGAGATATGGCCAATAGCGGCGCCGCGCGTCCCGCCTGAAAAACGCCCGTCTGTTATCAAAGCCACATCGTTTTCCAGCCCCATGCCCGAAACTGCCGAGGTGGGCGCAAGCATCTCCTGCATGCCTGGACCGCCCTTTGGACCCTCATAGCGGATTACAATAATGTCGCCCTTTTTGATTTTGCCATCATAGATGGCGCGGGCGGCATCAGGTTCACTATCAAAGATGCGCGCAGGTCCTGTGCGATCCATGTTTTCCGGCGACACGGCGGCTTTCTTCACCACGGCGCCATCCGGCGCGAGATTGCCCCATAAAATCACCAGCCCGCCTGTCTTCATATATGGCTCGTTAAGTGGATGAATAACTGTGGTATCGGCGACTCTGACATTGCGGCAGTTCTGTCCGATGGATTTGCCCGTAATGGTTTTGCAATCCTTGTGGAGCAGTCCACCGGATGCAAGGAGGTTCAGGACTGCCTGGATGCCGCCGGCATAGTAAAAGTCTTCCATGTGGTGCTCACCAGAAGGACTGAGCCGCACGAGGTTCGGCGTCCGCTCGGATATGGCATTGACCTTCTTCAGGTCAATCTTGATTCCGCACTCATGGGCGATGGCGGGGAGATGCAGCACGGTATTGGTTGAGCAACCGAGCGCCATATCCATTGTGAGGGCGTTTTCGAAGGCTTTGGACGTAAGAATGTCGCGCGGGAGGATATTCTTTTTGACGCAGACCATGACAGCCGCTCCCGCCATTTTTGCCAGCCGGATGCGAGCCGCCGTTGGTGCGGGAATTGTGCCATTGCCCGGCAGTCCGAGTCCAACCGCCTCAGTGATACAGTTCATCGAGTTGGCTGTGAAGAGTCC
>JAPLSR010000452.1 GCA_026398545.1 Candidatus Sumerlaeota bacterium
TCGCCGACCTTGACACCGCGCTGGACTGTATTCGTGACTTCAAAGAGCCCGCCGCCGTCATCCTGAAGCATGCCAACCCGTGCGGGCTTGCCGTGGCGGAAAGCCTTGTGGAGGCATATCGTCTTGCAAGGGAGTGCGACCCCGTTTCAACCTTCGGCGGCATCGTTGGACTGAACCGCATCGTTGACGGTGAAACCGCCTCGGAACTGTCGTCCATATTTCTCGAATGCGTCATCGCCACGGGTTACACTGAAGATGCCCTTTCCATCCTGACAAAGAAGAAAAACCTCCGGCTATTAGAGACGGGCGAGTTTGCGTCCAAGGAGCCGGAGATGTTTGTCAAATCAATCGTTGGCGGCGCGCTTGTGCAGTCGCGCGACCTTGGGGAGGTAAGGGCGGAAGAACTCAAGGTGGTCACAAAGGCGCAGCCGATGTCTGATGATATCAAGGGACTCCTTTTCGCATGGAAGGCGGTCAAGTGGGTCAAGTCAAATGCTATTGTTTACACAACAGTCAATGCTACAGTGGGCATCGGCGCCGGACAGATGAGCCGCGTGGATGCCGCCGAGCTAGGCATCAGGAAGGCGTGCCGTTCCCTTGCGGGGACATACATGGGCTCGGACGCCTTTTTTCCTTTCCGGGATGCGGTGGATGTGGCGGCGAAGGCGGGCGTCCGCGCCATCATCCAGCCCGGAGGCTCCGTGCGCGATGCGGAGGTCATCAGTGCCGCCGACGAGCATGGTTTGATAATGGTCTTTACAGGCATGCGCCATTTCAGGCATTAAGAATTAACAGGGATGGACAGGATAGACAGGATGAATTAAATATCGTGTTCATTATGCAGGAAGGGTGAGAAATAATATGGGTGAGATTCGCGCTGAATGCCCTGTGTGGCTTGAGTTCTCCGGCTTACCCGAATTTTTGAGTAAAAAGGTTCGCAAGGAGGCATGGACGGTCTTCAAAAAGATTGTCGAACTTGACTGCGCCGTCAATCTGGAACCGGGCGTGGTGGAGGTTTCTATAGACGATCTCGCCCTCCGAACGGGGCTCACGGCAGATGTCATCGGGCACTGCCTTGCCGCCCTTCGCAAAAAGAAATTCCTCGCCTGTTTCATTCCGGATAACACGGAAGAAAAGGCGCTCATACGCATCATTATTCCCCTCAAGACACCCATTCCCCCGAAGGAGTTGAAAAGTAAAAGGACGGATATCTTCCCTCCGGGACTCGATTTCTTCCGTTACGTTGACCAGCCACCCCCCTCGGTGGAGAACGACCCCATCTTAAGCGAGATAGTTGACCTCTATTTTAACGCCATCGGGCTGAAAATGAACTTTTTCATACTTGACGAGCTCTGCCTGATGCGCCAGCGTTTTGAATTATCGGAGATTAAAAGGGCATTTGAGGCGGCAAAGCGTCATGAAGTAAAAAGCCTCAGATGGGTTATGCACCAGCTTGTTACGGGGACAAAGAAAGATGGCAAAAGGAAAAAAGGACGTAGAAAAAAAGGTGTGTGAGAAGTGCGGCGGGATGCAGTTCATCCTCACTGATGAAGGACCTGTCCCCTGTGAATGCCGCCAGGAAAAACTTCTGAAAAAACGCCTGAAGGCGGCAAATATCCCCCGGCGCTATGAAAATAAAACCATTGATACATTTGCCGGAAATGACAAGAGACGCAGGCAACTCCGCAATGACGCCAATGCCTATGTTAAGGGATTTCCCCCGACAGAGGGTAAAAAGGGTCTCCTTTTCCTCGGCACCACAGGCTGCGGTAAAACCCACCTCGCCATCGGCATACTTAAGGCAATCATTAATAAGGGATATACGGGATACTATTGTAACATCATCGATTTTTTCAGGATGCTGAAGGAAACTTACATAAGCGATACCGCATATGACGAGCTTGCCATACTGGAGAGGATAGGGTCTGCGGATTTTCTGGTGCTGGATGACTTAGGGGCGGAAAAACCCACCGAATGGAAGATAGACAGGCTTTACACCATTGTGAACCGCCGCTATGAGCAAAATCTCCCCATTCTTGTCACAACCAACAAAAATGATACTGAGGAACTGAAGGAGCATGTGGGGGTGAGAATTGTCTCGCGACTTTATGAGATGTGCCAGATTATAGACCAGTTTCCATATGAGGATTACAGGATGAGGGGTCTTGACATGTCTTCGCATCTGTCCGAAAAGAGAACCCCCACCGACTGAAAACCGGACAGTAGATACAGGTGATTGAAATGGTAAACCGAGGAGATTCAATGATTTGCAAGAATGCGCAGGTGCGGCCTGTTTTTTGCATCACTACCCTTATTGGTCTGGTATGCCATTTATTTCATTTCAGGGTGGTGGGTATGAATCATAATAAAGTCAACCGCACGGCGGTCATGTTTGTCATACTTTTTTCCATCAGTCTCTTCATCATAGTTATTCTTGGCATCACACATCCTGCCCGGGCTCAAGAGTCAGAGTATAAAACTGTTGTTGCTGAAGGCGTTGCCGCCATGATGCCGGGTAAAGCTATTGATCGCGCCCATGATGAAGCCCTTAAAGATGCAAAACGAAACGCTGTCATGTCGGGTGTGGGAGTTCTTATTGGAAGCGAGACCCTTGTTAAAAATTATCAGGTCGTCTCTGATAAAATTCTCTCTCAGTCCGGCGGTTTTGTTAAAAATTTCCAAATATTATCCGAAAAGCAGGATGGCGACCTCTATCGTATGGTGATTCAGGCTGATGTGGCTTCAGCAAATCTTAAGAATGCCATTGACGCCGTATTGGCTCTCAAACCTGAAAAGGGATATCCCCGCATCATGATTGTGGGTGTGGAGAAGGTTGACGGGGAAAACCTGACCACGGTCTCCTCGCAGACCGCCATTGAGGGTTTTCTGCATGAGAAGGGTTTTGACCTTGTTGATGAGTCGCAGGTGGAAATGATAAAGGCGCGGGATGTTGCCATGAATCCGGATGACAATCAGAAGGCGGCGGCGCTTGGCAAAAAATTCGGGGCGGAAATCGTCATTGTGACCCAGGGGCTTGCTGATTATGAGGGCGCTGGCGATGTGTATGGCGCCCAGATGCACACTTACCGCGGCACTCTTGATGCCCGGATGATTTATACGGACACGGCGGACCTACTCGGCTCTGTCAGCGCCACGGACAAGGGCACGGCGGAGGGGAAGCCATCGGCGGCGCGGCTCGCCTTCCAGAAAGCCGCCCGCAAGGTGGCGCCGAGGATTATGGAAAAAATTCTCTCCGACTGGCAGAAGCAATCCAATAAAAATAAGATGGAATTAGTCATCAGTGGCGTGAGTTATGCGCAGTTGAAGCAGATTGGAGAGACTCTCAAAAACGTGCGCGGGGTGGACAGCGTGGCGGCGCCCCAGTTTGATAAAGGCGTTGCCGTTTTCCGCATACAGGGAACTCTCACGGCTGAAAATCTCGCCGACCGTCTTACCGAAACGACCGGCGGCTTATCCCTGAACGTTACCGGCATATCCCCGGGACGCATAGAAGCCGAAATGCGCAAAAATCAATAGACTTATAAAAATTAATAGAATATGCAATATTGCGTCTTATACAGAAGCAGAACGCTGTCTATATAGTTTTATACGGAACTACATATACAGTAGTTAGCCTCCCAGAATCGTAGCGAGGTTGAGATAAGGACAAGCATTGATGGCAAGAAGAAAGAAAACCGAATCAAAACGGCCAATTGAGTCATACCAGCACGCCGACAAGGAGCGTGTCAACAATCCGCCCGTCGGCTTGGTGACACCCGACACCGACCCGGACGTAGGGGCGAAACAGACTTATGCGTATGATCCCCACTTGGACCCGCAATTGCAATGGGCGGGCAAGGCGGAACATATGGCTTTTGAAGTCCCCACCGTCTCCCTCCACGTCCACGAGCGCATTGACCCGCGTACCATCATCGAGGCGGTGCGCAAACACAACGGCGTCGGCATGACGCAGACCTCACTCTATGACACGCTGGAGGAAAATCCGCCCCTGCGCGAAGCCATTGAGTTCTACAAGCACGCCCACGGCTGGTCGAACCGTCTCGTCGCAGGCGACTCTTTGCTGGTGATGAATTCATTGCTGGAAAAGGAAGGCATGTCAGGCAAAGTTCAGATGATCTACATCGATCCACCTTACGGCATCAAATATGGCTCCAACTTCCAGCCGTTCGTGAACAAGCGCGACGTGAAGGACGGCAAGGACGAAGACCTGACCTCCGAGCCTGAGCAGATTCACGCCTTCCGCGACACTTGGGAACTGGGAATCCACTCCTATCTGACCTATCTGCGCGACCGCTTGCTGTTGGCGCTGGAACTGCTCACTGAATCCGGCAGCATCTTCGTACAGATTAGTGATGAGAATGTGCATTTTGTACGGTGTTTGATGGATGAAATATTTGGAAGTAGTAATTTTGTCGCTATAGTTACTTTTCAGACCAAGCAAATGTCCTTGGCAAGTCGTTATCTTCCATCGATGAATGATTTCTTGCTTTGGTATGCTAAAGATTTTGGTAAATTGAAATTTAATAGATTATTTCTGTCCAAGGAATTAACAAATCCATCCTTTTCGTATTTAATATTATCGGATGGTAGCAAACGACCAATGACGAAGGAAGAAAAGGAATATCCTGAACGAAGGCCTGCAGGATCAAAAGCCTTTTCATTACTCAATTTAACTTCTGCTGGGCAAGGTGCTTCTTGTACATATGATTTTGAATTTGAGGGAGAAATCTATAAAGCTAAAGGTGACAATAGTTGGAAAACACATATAGATGGAATGAAGCGTTTAAAAGAAATGAATCGATTATATGCTCCGGGTAAGGAGTTAAGATATATATATTGCATAGATGATTTTCCTGTAACTGAATTAAGCAATATTTGGACAGATAATCGCGGTGAAAATGTAAAAATTTATGTTGTCCAAACTTCCACTAAAGTAATTCAGAGATGCATGTTGATGTCGACAGATCCAGGAGATCTTGTTTTTGATCCTACTTGTGGAAGTGGAACGACTGCTTATGTCGCCGAGCAATGGGGCCGGCGTTGGATCACATGCGACACTTCACGCGTGGCGCTGACCCTCGCCAAACAGAGGTTGATGACTGCCCTCTATGATTACTACGAACTCGCCTATCCGGAGGAAGGAATCGGAAGCGGCTTCAACTACAAGACCGTGCCGCACGTCACGCTCGGATCCATTGCTAACAACGAGCCGCCGGGCATAGAAACGCTCTACGACCAGCCATTCATTGACCGCAATATCACCCGTGTTACCGGACCATTCACGGTGGAGGCAGTCCCCGCCCCTGCGGTTAAATCGGTTGAGGAAATTCTGAACAATGAGCCGCGGGATGCTGATTTATCTATCGCCCGCACTGGCGAAACTCTGAGACAATCGGAGTGGCGGGATGAGCTCCTCAAAACCGGACTACGGGGCAAAACAGGACAATATATCCGCTTTGCGCGGTTTGAGCCATTGCCCGGCTGCCGTTACCTGCATGCGGATGGCGAAACGAGCGAAGGCGATGCCAAGCGCGCCGTCGTCTCCTTCGGCCCGGAACATGCGCCGCTGGAACAGCGGCAGGTCGAGATGGCGTTGGAAGAAGCGCGGACACTGGTGCCAAAACCAAAATTACTTATCTTCGCTGCATTTCAGTTCGATCCAGAAGCGGCTAAGGATATTGATGAGACTAACTGGCCTGGCATGACGCTCCTCAAGGCGCAAATGAACGCTGACCTTCAGACCAGCGACCTGAAGAAGAAACGCGCCAGCAACGAATCGTTCTGGCTCATCGGCCAGCCTGACGTTCAGGTGGAACAAATCGCCAAAGGCGAGGACAAGGGCAAATACCGCATCTCCGTCCACGGCTTTGATTACTATAACACTAGAACAGGCAACCTGGAATCCGGCGGCGCGGACAAAATAGAAGTCTGGCTGCTTGACACCGACTATGATGGGCGCAGTCTATTTCCGCGCCAGGTCTTTTTCCCGATGGCAGGTCCGGATGAAGGATGGGCGAAACTAGCGCGCAATCTTAAGGCGGAGATTAACCTTGACCTCATTGAAGCCTATAGAGGCACGGTTTCCCTGCCCTTCAAGCCGGGCGAGCACAAGCGCATCGCCGTCAAGATTGTGGACGACCGGGGGATTGAGAGCCTGAAAATATTGGAGTTGGACTGATGGCACAGACGACTATAGATAGGCTTATAATCAATTCGCCATACGAGGAACCGTCGCAACACTGGCACTATGAGCGCGAGACGCGCCTGTTCTCGCTTGTGGAGGGCCGCCGCTCTGCGGGTTATGTGAAGGCTTCGGGCGATTCTAAGGCGTTCGACGATCCGGGCATCTTTATCGAAATTCCGCTGGTCAACCAGATTCGCCCGCGAGTCAAAAAATGGCGTGAGGCTGGATACAGCGGCATATCAAGCATCACAAGGCGCCTTCTTGAACACTGGAGAGATCCGGAGGAATTTGAGGCAAGGAGATTTTTCTTTTGCCAGTTAGAAGCTATAGAAACCATCATCTGGTTCACCGAGGCGCCTGCTGCCGAGCGGGTCGGTATTGACATCCCACTCGATGGCGGAGCGTTCCTGCGCCAGTGCTGTAAAATGGCAACAGGTTCTGGAAAGACAATTGTGATGGCTATGGCGATTGCGTGGCACATTCTGAACAAGGTCGCTTACCCACAGGATGCCCGCTTTGCCAAAAACGTGCTGGTCATTGCGCCGGGGCTGACGGTTAAGAAACGCCTGTCAGTTTTGCAACTGTCAGCGATGGGCAATTACTATGAGGCGTTTCGCATCGTGCCGCCAGCAATGCTGGACAAACTACGCCAGGGGCGGGTGCTGGTGCACAACTGGCATACCCTCAACTGGGATAGCGAAGAGCAGCTCGCTCGCAAACACAGCGTGGACAAGCGCGGCGTAAAGAGCGATGAGGCTTACACCCGCGAGGTGCTTGGCGAGATGGCCAATGCCCGCAATCTATTAATCATCAATGACGAAGCACATCACGCCTGGCGGGTGAACGTGGAAGCCGTCGGAAAATACTTGCGCATGCGTGATATGAAGGACAGCGCACAGGAAGCCACGATATGGGTCGGCGGCTTGGACCGCCTGCATCGTTCGCGGGGGATTCTGACCTGCTATGATTTCTCCGCCACGCCCTTTTCACCGTCAGGTAAACAGAGCACGGAGGATGCGCTATTCGACTGGATTGTGAGCGATTTCGGGCTGAACGATGCCATTGAGTCGGGGTTGGTGAAGACGCCGCGCGTGGTGGTGCGCGACGACGCCGTTCCAGATGCCAAAACCTACAAATCGCGCCTCTACCATATTTATAATGACTCGGAAGTTAAGGACGACCTGAATCAGAAGGCTGCGCCGCCAGAAACGCCGTTGCCCGACCTTGTGATCAATGCTTATTACCTGCTGGGTTATGACTGGCGCGAGGCAATGAGGGAATGGGAGAAGGTTGGCCTGCCAACCCCGCCGGTGATGATCACCGTTTGCAACCGAACCGAGACGGCGGCGCGGGTCAAATATGCCTTTGACCACAAGAAAATCCACATAGACGAGCTATGCGACTCTGCGCGCATCCTGCACATTGACTCTAAAGTGCTGAAGCAGGCCGAGGAGCAAGATGAGCCGCTGACCCTGGTTGAACAAGCCTTGGAAGACGAGACTGAGGAGGAAGAAGCCACGCCGGTACGCAAACTAACCAAAGAAAAACAGGCGGAACTGCTGCGACAGATGGTGGACACCGTGGGCAAGACGGGACAGCCCGGAGAGAAGGTGCAAAAGGTCATCTCGGTGGGGATGCTGAGCGAGGGGTGGGATGCCAAGACAGTGACGCACATCATGGGTCTGCGTGCCTTTACCAGCCAATTACTATGCGAGCAGGTAGTAGGGCGAGGTCTGCGGCGCACTTCCTACGAGACCAATCCAGAGACCGGTCTTTTTGAGCCGGAATACGTCAACATCTTTGGCGTGCCTTTCACCTTCCTGCCACACGAAGGTGGCGAGGGAGTTATCCCACCTCCGCCGCAGCCCAAGACTCCTATCGAATCAGATCCGGCCAAGTTACAGTACGAAATCCGCTGGCCTAACATCGTGCGCATTGACCACATGTACCAGCCCACCCTGACGCTGGATTGGAGCTGCATCCAGCCGCTGGAACTGGACGCCTCCCGCACCGCGAAAGTGGCCGAATTGGCACCCGTCCTCGAAGGCAAGCCAGATGTTACTAAGATTGACCGCATCGAACTCGAACGGCTGGCGCGAGAATTCCGCACCCAGCGCATCATCTTTGAGACTGCGCGCGATGTCTATGACAATATGAAGCACTCATGGAAAGGGAGTAAGGAGTTGCTTCTGGCGCAGTTGGTGCGCTTGGTGGAGCAATTTATCCACTCCGATAAGATTGCTATTCACCCGACGTTATTTTACCAAGACGAGCTGCTTCGACGCCTGATCATCACGCTCAATATGGCCAAAGTGGTGCAGCACATCTGGGATGCATTGCGTTTTGAGAATACCGAACGGCTGGAGCCGATCTTTGACCGCGACCATCCTATCCGCGCCACCGGCGATATGAGCACCTGGTACACTGGCAAACCATGTGAGAGGACAAAAACGTCTCACATCAACTTTTGTGTGTATGACAGCACTTGGGAGGCCTCCGATGCGTATGTGCTGGACCAACATCAGGGTGTCGCGGCGTGGGCCAAAAACGACCACCTGGGCTTTGAAATGTTATACATATATCGTGGCGTAGTGCGCAAATATAGACCTGATTTCCTTATTCGCCTGAACACTGGGGAGATGCTGATTCTGGAGACAAAAGGGCAAGACACCGAGCAAGATCGCGTCAAGCGACGGTTCCTGGAGGAGTGGGTGAATGCTGTCAACGCCCACGGCGGTTTTGGGCGCTGGCGATGGGCGGTGGCGAAAGAGCCGGGTGAGATTCGGGATATTCTGATCAAACACGATGCAACCGAAGGCGGAGACTAACAACGGGTTGCAGATGACCGCTATTCCTCATAGTGTTGACTTGGTTTCTTATATTTCGGGCGTCGCATCATGAGAGTAATAAACCACGGGGAATTTTACTTTTCCACTTCCCAAACCGCTGACTTCATCTCAAAGTCCAGTAATTGTAAGAAAATCGTTGCGCCGATGCGGGCGTTGTTGTTATAATATCCTTTGATTTGTTGAAATCATGTTCCAGTGGTGGAAAATTATGAGAAAAAATTCCCGTTGCATGATGTTGCAGTTAATCCTGTTCCTGAATCTCCTGCTTCTCTTTGGGGCGGTTTGCGCTGAGGAAGCGCCGCTTCAGGTGAAAGTCAGTCGTCAATCCTCCGCCTGTTCAAATTCCCGCGTGGCGGTCAGCGCCGAAAATAATATATTTATCGTCTGGGATGGACTCCTCGGTGGGCGTTCCCGCATTTTCTTCAGAGAAAAGAGCGCTGGAAAGTGGGGTCCCGAATTCATCCTTGACCGCACGGATTGGGGGGATAATTCAGAGCCCGCCATCGCCCTTGATGAGAAGGGCAACCCCCATGTCGTCTGGACATTCCACGATACTGAGCTCTCAGCGGTTCATTATGCCTTCCGGCTCCGGAATAACTGGGTAGCGCCGGTTATCATTCGCCAAAATTCAGAAAAGAATTGTGAATTTGCCGATATTGCCGTCCAGTCCGGAACGAACCGTGTCTTTGTCACCTGGCAGGAGGGACGCGGGAGCATTTATGCCATATGGTGCGCCACGCAGGATAAAAAGGGGAGGTTTGTTGCGGAACAGGTTTCCGCCGCTGACCGCCAGGGGTATAATATGTATCCGGAGATATTCATTGCCCCCACGCCCTTTGTTACATGGTATGGGGCGGAGGGTTCTAATTTCTCTCTTCATGCCGCCCTTTTCAATATCCAGACGGAACGCTGGATGCGCTTTGCGCCCGCCGGATTGGAGAATCTTCCCGCCAACCGTCTGCCATATCTCATGGCGGACATGCAGGGTGTCCTTCATGCCGTGTGGTATGACTCGGATGGCTCCACCGACCGCATCTATTTCGGGCGGCAGGGGGACGGTTCCTCTTGCAAGGGGTTCATTGTGGATGGGAATCCAAGGCGGATGAACAGCCTTCCCATGGGCGTTGTCAGCCAGAGGGGACGCATATATCTGTGCTGGCGTGGCGAAAGCATCTTCGGCGGACAGGTCTTTTTAACATCCGGCGCCGGTGATTACCCATCTCGCCTGCCAAAGAACTTGTTCGGCGAGCAGGTCAGATTTGAAGAGCCCACACTTGTCTCTGATGGGCAGAAGCTCTTTTACACGGAGCCGGACTGCGCCCCTGATGCCGCGGGCGGCGTGGTCGTGGTATGGGTCTCAAGCGCCCTTGACGGCGGCGATGGCGCCGTCTACATGCGTTCCATCAAGCCCTGAATCCCCACATTGGTCTTTGCCGACTCCGCCAAAGCGCTAGCGACGGCCGGGAAGGTCATTTTCTGGAAAGGTCCAGCCCCACCTCTCTTATGATTGTGATATTAGCCTGCCAACTCTTGCACCTGGTGCCCCGAATCTCCATGTTGGAGGTGAGATTGAGTTGACCTGCTATCACGGGGAGGAGGGGGGCGTTTTCTAAGGTTACCAGACCCATGTAGCCGACGGTGCTCCTGACCTGCAGCTCCTGATGCAGGTCTGTAGCGTACAACGTCAGGATTGTGCCTAACCCCACGGTGTAAGGAAGGTAACCCAGACTCTTTCTTGACTTGATAGTATTCACCATGTCCTTGTCAAGATATGTGGTATCTATCCCGAAGGTTCTCGCCTTTAACCAGTTTCCAAGGACAAAGATGGCGGGCTTTGCCAAACCAAATCCCCTTTCAAAGAGTTCACCGTGGCACGCCTGCACAAGGGGGGGTAAGGCGCACCACCCGCCGTATGGCTGAAGTGTCCGTGATAAGCACCTCAGGAGTTCACCTTCCGCATAAGCGCTATACATGCTCGAGACCTCGCGGGAAATTGTGTCCGAGTTAAACACATACAGCGCCATGCACGATTTTTCATCCGGCTCTGATGTCCGCCCTGAATTCTCCCCTGAATATCTTTTACGGTCAAAGTTTTTATTTATGAAAGCCATCCGTCATCTCCTTTCAGACAAACTGCAACATGACGGTGATAACGCTAAAATTCAAAATTTCCTTGCCATAGAGACCAAAACCGTCAGGACCCCTTTTCTTCTTAAATTTTGCATTTGCATACATATCACTGATAAAAAGTAGCTGATTATTAGATAGGAACTTAACAAACGCAACATATTATTTATAGTGTCGGGTGTCCTTCAAGGTATGAAGGAAAGGTTTCATTATAATCATGGCTGGGCAGTATCGAGGATAATATCGCCGTTGCTTATATTGCCATTCGTTGGGTCATAAGGCGGGTCGAGAGGAAGAAGACCAGCGCCATCCTTCACACGGGCAGAATCTGTGTCCGGACCGAAGCTGATAATCTTTGCCGGGATGGTATCCGTAATGCTGAGCGGTGCGCCTTTTGTATTGTGAAAGATATCCGGCGGAAGATTGTTGGGGAATTGTTTGAGTATGTCCTCCTTTTTTGTAGCCAGTTGCCCCCTGGGCGGAAAGGGATAGCGCGGATTCTTTGGAATCTCCAGAAAAATATCGCCGGCGCTGATGGTGCCATTTGTGGGGTCATAAACCAGAGATGCGGCGTCATCTTTGGCATCCGGACCCACGCTGTAAACCACAAAGGAGTCCTTGCCCAAAATGAAACGAAGTGTTGTGGTGGAGAAGGGGTCCTGCGGCAGACCATGAGGCAAAAGCGGGGCGAATTCATCCGGGGAGCCGGGAAATTTGCCGGTTGCGAGAAAATGATAACGCGCCGCCGCGCCCGCAAGCAGCAGACGCGATTTGGTTTCTGAAACGTTCCAGTACGCCCTGGTCTCCGACAAGTTGGCGCCGACAGAGTCAGTTGGGAACTCTGGATTTGCGCCGAGGCTCTCCATATACTTAAAATCATCCCAGTGAAGCGATGTATCCGCTTCTCTTAAACGAGCGAGTGTGTCGAAAAATTCCTTCACTTCTTCCGGTGTGCGGCAGGCATTTGCCATGTAGAGTTCCATACCGTCGCATGTTACCGCTTTGACGGCAATACCGATGAGATTGCTGCGCTGGAACTTTCGACCGCATAAAATCTGGCTGAGGCGATAGTTAAGGACCAGAAGGTGAAGCGCCCGCGCATTGTCCCCTTTAATCATGGCAAAAACGGCATCCGTCAGAATCACCTTGGCGGCAACCTGGACACTTGTAAAGTCTGGTATCGGAGTGGCGCCTATTCCCATTGAGGGAGGACATACCGGCGAGACGGAGCCTTTTGCCTGATAGATTTTTTCAAGTAAAGCCTCATTTATAATTTGCCTTTCCCCCAGTTTCCCAATCAGTATGTCGTAGGCATTCTGGTTTTCTTTGGAGAGACGGTTGTATTCAACAGCCTGGGCGATGAGACGCGTCGTCTGGGCGATAATGGGATTTGGATTATTTTCTATATTCGATGACCATAGGGCATTTTTCTCAGCCAGTTCGTCCCATTTCTCGGAACGCATCAGGGCATCGAGATAGATTACTTGGACATAAGGGTCATCTGGATGGTCCTTCAAAAGCTCGCGCGCTATTGAGATATTGGGTGTGATTATGTAATTCTTCATGCGTTTGTCTTCTATGCGGTGCAGATAAGAAGAGATGGGTTTTTTGAGGGCTTGAATGTGTTTGATTGCTTTATCTTCCGTGGTCATGTTTTCCATGTATGACTCGCCGACAAGGTCCCAATCCCCCTTGATTGCTGATGATGGTATCAATTTAAAGACCCGGCATGATTTTATGGAAGGGTCATCGTCTTTATAAAGCAGGATGATATAATCCGACTTATTTATAATTTTAACGATACCACCGATACTGAATGAAGCCTTTTCCTTAGCTGAATATTTAAAAAATCCCGCTTTAATCATAAACACTGAAAAAATGCCATCTTTCAAGTATTCCCCTTCAATGTGCGCATAAGCGGGAAGGGAAGTGATGAAACAATAAATCAAAACACAAGCCACCAAGATCAATACAAGAACCACCGGCCATTTCTTCCATCCCATAGTTCCATTC
>JAPLSR010000432.1 GCA_026398545.1 Candidatus Sumerlaeota bacterium
ATTTGCTGAAGCTCCGCCTCATCCAGAAATACAATCCAATCAGACCGGCGATGCCCCAGAATGTGGAAAACCAGCGCAGGTCCATGCCTATCGGTTCAGATATTTTACATAGATAATGTTGAAAGATGAAATCACCGATTGGGTGTAGCTCGCCCTTCTGATATCCCAAATCTCCCGCAGGCTGGATAATCTGGCAATGTTATACGACAGAATTTCATCTGCCCAGTAATCTTCTTTATTGATGGTAAAATAATTAAATAGCAGGCATAAAAAACAGAGGATAATTAAAATAATGTAACTGGAGAAATTGATGTTTCTCTGCTTATTCATAATTGTAGCCAACAGACTCTGATAACGGGCTATTGATGAAATATTTCCTCATCTATTCTACCAGTTATATCAATGAAAAATTAGTGTAAACTAAATAAAAACTGGGATACTTATACCAATAAATATCCCAGAGAAATTATCTTGAACTCTTCTCAAAAATACTTGAAAGGAGTAAAAACATATAATAAATAATGATTTTATGTCCCCGTTACAGAAGAAAATTTCGAGTTCATTTAAATGGGTTGGTCTCGGAGACGTTTCTCAACAGAAGTGCATGGATAATCACACTCTCGAGGGATGGTTTAATTTGACAAGGTTCAAGGGGATAAACAATTCAGGAGATGGTGTCAGGATTATAGTCTGCGCCATTCTGGGAGGTCTTTTGGGCGCTATTTTCTGGGGCCATTTGAGAAGAGCTGGATTAATACCATTCCACTCCAACTTTATAGTAGTGGCAGTGATGGTGGGAATGGTTTACTGGCTTCTTTGCTGGTTTCTGCTTTCATTCATACTTTCCGGGATTCTTCATGCCCCCTTCTCCCGGACAGCCTCATCCCTCTGGCCTGTTATAATCGGCGCGGGATTGGTTTTTGCTTACCCTGTCTCCTTTCCCGCACAGGATATGCCAGGGCTTTTCATCCTTGGAGTTTTTCTGATATTTATTGGCGTTATCATTATTGGAATTTGGGAGCGTGGCATTTATCCCGCTTCCATCCTTTTTTACCTATTTATCGCCATTTTATTGACAACTCAATACCATAAAGCGTGTTACTATCCCTATCCGGATAACCTGCAAGCAGTTATGAAGGGCACGGCACTAGGACCCTGGCGTTTTCGCATCCTGATACCATTACTCGTAAAGGCCACAAGAATCTGGATACGGGCTGATGCCAATAACATCATGTTCTTCTTCCGGATATTTATTTTAGTCATGGCATTCGTGGCAACGAAACGACTTGTGCGAAACTGGGTCAAACCAGAAATAGCCGCATTCACACCCGCACTATTTGTCATTTTGCTTCCTTCTTCTTTCGACATGAACATCAGCACGGATTTCCCAGAGATATTATTTATGACCTTATATTTGCTGGCAATGCTGCGTGGTAGTAATCTTGGTTGTCTCCTTTTAATAATTGTCGGAACAATCAATAAAGAAAGTATGGTTTTCATGAGCTTATGTTATTTAGTTTATCGCATGCTGGAAGAGAAAAGACATCAATGGATATCTATTTATTTATGGACCTTTGCTCAAGTTGCAGCATGGTTGGGCACAAGGGCATTGATTTGGACATCTATCAGCGGGTCATGGAACTACGCATATGGATTCCATGAGAATTTGGGAAGTGTGGTGGAATATTTCCGATGGCTCATAGGAAAGAACCGAACATATGAACCAAATTATTATTGGGAAACCACTGTGGTCCGGATTCGCCGGTTAACTATTTTCGGGGCAGGTTTGTGGGTCCTGATAATTCTATTTTGGCGCAGACTTCCCCGATTTTTGGTTATTAATGGACTTGTGATTTTTCTCATTTATATCCTTGCAGTATTTGTGATGGGCTGCATAAATGAGACTCGCATTTTTTATCCCCTGCTACCTTATCTTGTCTGCGGAATTCCAATCCTCCTTTCAGGGCAATCCCAAGATTCAGGAAGTAAGGAAGAACCACATAAAAAATGATGAGAATTAATAATGAAATGAATTGAGGATGCCTATGGATAAGGAACTGAACCTTGAAGGGGCGCTGAGACCCGGACTGGATATACTCTCCAGCGAGATTGTCATTTCTCTCAAGAAAAGGTCGCGCTATAAGCAGAACCTCGAAATCTACCGCCCAGGGCTGGTCATCGGACATGATGACCTCTCGCTCCTTGAATATGAACTCGCCCGCATGGAAGAACTCCACGCCGAGCTCGGGCGCTATACCTACGCCAGCCAGGAGGCATTCACTGACGTCCGCCATGTCCCGCTCATCATCAGGCGCCAACCTCTCCCCTGCCCGATTTACAACTTCGCTACGAACTTCGGACCTGAGACCATCCGGTTTTATCTCGGATGGATTGAGACATACTGCCCCGCCGGCAGTGATTCTGACACATACGGCGAGACTGTTACAACGGATATTGCCGCTCTCCTGAATCTCTTTGAGCGCATAAATCTTGGCAAATATGTGGCGGAATGCAAATATAAGGAGGAGCCGGAGCGCTACCGCAAAACGGGCGGCGACCCCGCAATCATCGAACGTCTCCTTGCGGACAGTGAGCGCGAGGCGAAGGTCGTCGAGATGGCGATGCGGATGGCGGAGCAATATGATTTTGACCCCGCCCAGGCGCAATATGTCTTCTATTGGCTCATCCGCATAACACTCCGAGTGGAGATTCAATACATCAAAAATCGCCTCGCCATCGAAAAGAGCGATTGAGCGGGGCATAGGAGAAAGAACTGATGAAAGACCCAACCAACTTTATGATACTGGGTTTCACGGGTTTTGTGATTTTTTTCTTCGGCGCTATCGTCTGGGTGGTCAGGAAAATCCGGGAGCGAAAAGAGGAAGAAAAAAGGGCGCTGGAAGAATTCCAGAAAGAGATGGAGAAAGATTTCTCACCGTCATCACCCACCGCCGCTGAAATCAACCCATTACAGCCAACTACGCCAGTGACAGAGGCGCCGCCGCCCCCGCAAGCGCCGGTTGTGTCGCCCGCGCCAACTGCCGCCCCCCAGCCCGCCCGGGCTGCCGTCGAGCGAGTCATCTCACGCCTGAGAGATGCGGGGCTCTTCATTTCCGATGAGGGTCCCTATATGCTTCTTGACCCCTCCGGCTCATCCGTCATGGTGCGTCTTGCAAAGAACAAGACCGCCCTTATTGTCCCCCGGTTCGAATCCGAGCATTTCATCATTCAGGCAATGAGGCGCTTTGATTATATCTTCCTCATCATTGGTGAGGAACGAACCATCGTCCTGAACAAGATGGAAGACTACCTTGCAGACCGGTGGGAATTGTGACATTAATTCATGATGGCGCTTAAGAATTTTCCAGAGCGTGTTCTGATTGAGAAGGGATGCGAAGGGCTGCCCTACACACAGGAAATCCTTTCCCGCCTGACCTGCCCGCGAGTGGAAATCATTTCAGACGTCAGGGCATATCTTAAACAAATCGTCCCCGCGCCGTCCTCCCTGTCTTCGGGCAAGCGCACCCTCCTCCTCATGAAAAATCGCGGGCGTTTTATAAAGAGATGTCCGGGCACACGCCATCATCTCTGCTGTCTTTACCTTGTGCTCCATCACGCCGCCGGCTGCCCCCTTGACTGCTCCTATTGCATCCTTCAGGCTTATCTCAATAATCCTTACATTGTCTTTTATGTGAATGTTGAGGACATGCTCGCCGAATTGCGGGATGTTTTCAGCCGCGTGAGCGGAACCATCCTGCGCATCGGCACCGGCGAGTTCACAGACAGCCTTGCCCTCGAACACATCACACACACAACGCGCCTTCTTATGCCGCTCCTTGGACAATTCCCGAACGTGTTTCTCGAGTTGAAGACAAAAACGGCGGATATTGATTCGTTACTTGGCGGCGAGCCGCGCCGCCGGATAATCTTCTCATGGTCGCTGAATCCCGAAGCGGTTGTGCGGACGGAAGAAACCGGCACGGCGACGCTGGAGGAGCGCCTCGCCGCCGCGAGCAAGGCACAGTCCGCATCCGGCGGGCATCCAATTGCCTTTCACTTTGACCCGCTCCTTCGCTTTCCCGGATGGGAGGAGGCATACACAGGAGTTGTAAGGTCTCTTGCGGATGCGGTTGACCTGTCCCGCATCCTCTGGGTAAGTATGGGGACGTTTCGCTTCCCACAATCGCTCAAACATATTATGGAGGAGCGCTTCCCTCAAAACCGCCTGATTTATGATGAATTCATCAGGGGAGAGGATGGCAAGATGCGTTACTTCAAGCCGCTCCGGCGGGAAATGTATGCACACGTCCTGAGGGCGCTGAGGTCGGTGCGCCCGGATGTGTTCACATATCTCTGCATGGAGCGGGATGATGTGTGGGATGAGGTATATGGGTTTCATCCGGAAAATAATTTGCGCCTGAAGAAGATGCTCGATGAGCGTTGTCTTGAGTCGCTTCTCTCACATTGAGGAATAGACAAATGTCTGAAAAAATAGATACAGGAATTGTGACCTCCCATCCATCGGAGACCCGCGCCGTCATCGCACTGCTTAAGGATGCGAGGAATAAATCCTTTTCCCTCTTCACTGGCGCCGCGGGAATGCTTGAGGGACGCCGATGCGCCGTGATTGAATCAGGCATGGGGGGTAGTCGCGCCTTTATTGCCGCAAAGCAATTGCTGCCTGTTTTCCATCCCGCCTTGATTGTGGATTTCGGGGTGGCGGCGGCGGTGGGGTCTGACCTTGTTCCGGGGGATGTCGTGATTGCGCAAAAGGTGGTGGATGTTGCCCCTCTGATTGAGGCATGGAAACAGAATGACCCCTTTTTTCTCACGCCGCCACGCTTAACAATAGAGCCGCCCTTGAAAGAACTCACCGCCGCAATTCAGCCAGATGTGGCGAACGAGATGAAGAAATGGCAGGGTCTCAAAACCGGCGTCATTGCCTCGGCGGATTTCTTTCTCCGCAGTTCGATTGTCCGCAATGAACTAGGGCGGCGCGGTGTGGACGCATTCTGTTATGAGTCATTTGCCATAGCGAAGGCGGCGGCTGAGGCGGCAACGCCGTGGTTATCTCTCCGCGGCATAAGCGACACAGGCGGCGAGGATGCGCTCGCCCGGTTCCATCGCTCACTGAACAAGGCTCTCACTTGCGCCAGAGACGCGCTGAGTCAAATGGTTGGGTATTGGTTTCGGAAAGTTTAACGCCGGCGAGTTTATATCAGCGGTGGACTTATCGTGATTCCCCGCTCACGCCAGCACACGACGCCCCATGACATACATCTTGCGAAAGGGCTCGCCGCCAAGGTCAAGGTCTCCCATGCGTGACTCTTTGACTCCTTCCCTTACGGTGGCGTGAATGAAGCGGTCGCCGCCGAGTGAAAGTCCCACATGGGTAATCTGTCCCTCATTACTCATGAAAAAGAGGAGGTCGCCCGGCAGGACATCGCTGAAATCCCCCAGCATGCCCACCTGATTCCCCACATTCACCTGCTGTGAGGAGTCCCGCGGGAGAAGTATGTTGTGAATATGGAACACCGTCTGAATGATGCCGGAACAATCTATACCCGCATGAGAGATACCTCCCCAGAGATAAGGCACGCTTGAATACATCCTCGCTTTCCTCAGAATGGATTTGATTAATTTGTGGCGGGCGGGTTCATAAATATGCACACTCCCGGATTCCGGCTTCAGGAACGAGCCATCAAAAAGAATCAGGCGCCCTTTTATGTCACAGGCAATCTCGCTCCCCATCGGAATCAGGGTGTCACCAACTTTGATATCCCTGAGTACCCGTGCGCACCGCCCGTTGAGCCATCTGAGGTAATCCTCCCTCGTCGCCGGCGCCAGCTCGGATTTGTGCACATAACCAAGGTAACCCGTCGGGTCGGCGCAAAAGTAATAATCCCCTTTTGTGAAATAACAAAGAAGGAAGGAACCCGGAAAGATTTGTAAGACAATCCCATCGGTCTTTCTGGGGAAGGCGCGCATATTGACGCAGGGCAGGACAGTCTGCGCAAAACTCAATTTCTTCCTTGAGAGGATTTGAAGACGGGAGCGGATTTTGAGACGCCGCCGCACAACCAGGGGAATCTTTTCAATACACCGCAAAAGCGCCCTTTCCTGCTGGGGAAAATGGACAAATCCCTTCAGGATGACTCCCTCCTCCGTCCTCGCTCCGTCGCCAAAGCTATGGCCCAGCCTTCGCAGCCGCTTCGGCGGAGCAGGCAGCGTCGGCGACTCTGCCTCCACGCAAAAGGCAAAGAACCGGCAATCCACGCGGGATGCCACAGTCCTGATACAATCGTTCAATTCCATGGAAAGACGGTCAGCGGGTGACAATCTTTTTCTCCTCGTTCCGTCGCCAGAGCTATGGCCCGGCCTTCGCAACCGCTTCGGCGGAGTAAGCAGCGTCGGCGACTGTAAAGATTTTTTTATCAGGATTCATAATCCCATCCGGGTCAAAAATCTCCTTGATGCCATGCATCAGGGCAATCTCAGATGCGCCGCACTCAAGCGGAAGATACATCGCCTTGGTCAGCCCGATGCCATGCTCTCCGGAAATAGTTCCCCCGTGCAGGACGGTCATGCGGAGGAGCTCATCAACTGCCTCCCGCGTCCGCCGCACCTCATCCTCATTTAAGTTGTCATACATGAAATTCACGTGGATGTTGCCATCGCCCACATGGGCAAAGTTTACCACGTGTATGCCGTGAGCATGGGCAATGCGTTTGATTTCTAAAATCACAACCGGCATCTGTGAGTGGGGAACGCAAATGTCCTCATTCATCTTTGATGGCGCAATTTCATATATGGCAGGGGAGAGAGAGCGCCTGATTTCCCAGATTTCCTCCCTTCCCTCCACATCTGATGCGCCTCGTGTGTTAATGGCGCCCGCCTCAAAACAAATCTTCTCCGCCCGACCCGCCGCCCAGATTGTCCCTCCCCGCTCATCAGGCGGTTCAAGGTCGTCAAACTCAATAAGCAATGCGCCGCCCATCCCCTTGAGAAAGATATCCCCCGCGTACAAAAAGGCGCAATGCACCGCCATCTCATCCATGAACTCCATGGCGCATGGGAGAAGTCCTTCCTTCAGGATGCCAAAGGCGGCGCGCAGGGCGCTCGTGTCATCGGGAAATGCCGCCAGAAAGGTCCCACACCGGCGCGGATGCGGTAGAAGTTTCACGGTTATCTCTGTTATCACTGCCAGCGTCCCTTCCGAGCCAACAAGCAACCTCGTCACATCAAGACTGGTGACCGATTTCAGCGTGCCCGCCCCAAACCGCATCACCTCTCCCCTCCCCGTGACCACCTCAAGGGCAAGGACATAATCCCTCGTCACGCCGTATTTGACGCTGTTCAGCCCACCGGAATTGACGGCAACAGTCCCGCCGATGGTGGCAAACTTAGCCGAGGCAGGGTCGGGCGGGTAAAAAAGCCCATGCACCTTAACAGCCCGCTTCAGGTCCTCCAGAATCACACCCGGCTGCACCCGCGCTATATGGTCAACAGGATTTATATCCAGAATCCGGTTCATGGATGTCATGACAAGGGCAATGCCCCCTCTCCGCGGAATGGAGCCGCCCGTCATCCCCGTGCCAGCCCCTCGCGGGTAAACCGGAATCTTGTTCCGGGAGGCAAACTGTATCACCTTTTGCACATCATCCGTGCATCGCGGCATCACCACGACGTCCGGCATGGCGCTCCCCCGCGAGGCATCATAGGAGTAAGCCGCCCGCTCCTCCCCGGAGACAAGGACACACTCCTCACCCACAAGGTCAACCAAACCGGCGATTAATATATC
>JAPLSR010000076.1 GCA_026398545.1 Candidatus Sumerlaeota bacterium
CCCCTGTATTACGACATGACGGCGTCAGTTTTTGCCATACTGGGTCAGGGGCGCTTATCTGTTCGGCTGGTCTCCATCCTTGCCTTTCTGGGATGTCTCCTACTTTCCATGCGGTGGACGAAGAGGTATGGGGCATCGGGCGCCGGGGAAATTTCAGCGCTCCTCACACTCTGCATGGTGCAGGCGGTTATAACAGGGCAGTTTGGCGACCTGAATATGGTCCTCACGTTTTTTCTGACGGTGGGGCTTCTGTTTCTTGCTGAGGCTCTCATTTCCCCCGAGGAGCATGGCGGGTCATGGATTGCCGGCTGGATATGCATAGCCCTCGCCTTTTTAGTCAAGGGACCTCCGGCGCTGATAATTCCGCTCGGCACGATTTTAATGTATCGCCTGATAAAAGGGGAGCCGCTCCGGATAGGGAGGAGGCGCTGGCTTCTTGCCCTTGCCATGTTTTTCCTTATTGCCGCGCCGTGGTATGTGTGGGTCATTGCGCGGGAGGGGGGGCGTCTGGTAAATTTCTGGTTGGAGGATATTTTCCGGCGGACGGCGGTTGGCAAGCATCACATAACGCTCTATCTCCTTCTTTATTATGTGCCTGTGTTTATTGTGGGAACATCCGGCTGGGGACTGGTTTTGATATGCAGGGGGATTTGCCGTATGCGGGACACATGGCAGGGGGTGAGGAAGTCAGGGATTTTGCGGTGGGTGGCAACCCTCTTTCACGGGCTTGCCCCATTTGAGACCTTTCTTCTCTCGTGGATACTTTTCACCCTTTTATTTTTTTCCCTCTTGCGGGCGACAATGGTCTCATACATCCAGCCGCTTTACCCCGCAGTGGCGATGTTCCTCGGTATATATTTATCTCGCAAAACAGGGGGTCTGCGGGGCTTTTATTTCCGCTATCGCAAAAGGGCGCTCGCCTCTTTCATTGCAACGCACCTTGTGGCGCTACTGTTTGCATGCGGGTATCTTTTTGCCGGACGCACCGTTCATGACGAAGGCGGTCTTACGAAGGTGTATGAGCTTAACATCATCGGCGACCTGCTTAAGGAAGAAAGTGGGAAACCGCGCTCCGTCGCTGAAGCTATGGCGCGTAAGAGACTTGACCTTGTGCAGGTGGATATCTTCGCCCCTTATTTCAACTTCATCATGAAAAGGGATTCCATCCTTGTGGAGCAAAAGGTTCATATGGAATGGCCTGTGCCGGCGCATCTTGAGGCAACACCGCAGGAAATCCGCGGGAGGATTGAAAGAGGCGACCCGCTAATCCTTTTCATGGAGCGAAAGGTCTCTGAGGAGATGGGGTTCGGTAACCTCAAAAATCTGCAAACGATATACGGTAGTAAAAGATATGTTGTATATCAGACCTCCTCGCTCCGTCGCTGAAGCTATGGTCCAGCCTTCGCAGCCGCTTCGGCGGAGTAGGCAGCGTAAGCGACTGGCGGAAATCCATCTTTCTGAGAAGGATGTGGACGTGTATGGTGATGGTGGTTGAAAGTGTTGAAAGGACGCGGGCGATGAGGAGCGTCAGGACGATGATTCTGGTGCGGCTTTCCCTCTTTCTGGCGCTTGTCTTTTCCGCCCTCTGGGTGATTGTGGCGGAGCGCTCCCACAAGGCTCTCTATACCGCCCTTGACGAGGCGGTGATGGCGAGGGCGCAAGGACTCGCTTCCCTTCTCTCTTTTGATATGCAGTCAGGCATCCTGAGCCTCGAGCAGAATGAGCGCTTTCTGGCAGAGTTCAGCGAAAATGAGGATGAGGCTTTTTTTCAGATTCGGGGTCTCAAGGACGGGAGGGTTTATTTCCTATCCCCATCCTTGAAGGGCAGACCCTTCAACTCCGCCCGGTTGGGAAAGTATGAGAAGAAGGAGAAAAAACATATCGCCTGGAATGATGTCTGCCGGCGGGAAAATGTCCGCTGCCTCCGCTGGCTTATCAGACCGGAGGTTGTAAAGTCGGGAACATCCGCTGTATCGCCTCCTGTCAGGATATTCAAATCAGAAATCGTGTCGCCGGCGCAGAGGGACGGAGCGCCTCCCCTTGAAATCCTGCTATGTGTGGAGCGTGAGAAGGTTGACCGGAGTTACAGCGAGATACTCGGCTACACCGGCGGTGCATTCTTTCTTATTTTGTTTCTGGTGCTTGGGGCGACAAATCTCCTTCTGAAATATTCACTGAGGTCGCTGACACGGCTCTCCCATGAGGTTGACCAGATACAGAGTCTCCCTCACACAACACCCCTGAGCCGCTGGGGTGACAGGGAGACGGACATTGTTGCCGCGGCGGTGAATAGCCTTCTGGAGCGGCTGGCGAAGTCGGTGGAATGGGAGCGTCAGATGACCGCCAGCCTTGCCCATGAGTTGCGGACGCCCCTCGCCGCCCTGCGTTCCGTCCTTGAGGTTTCACTGATGCGGGAGCGTGGCGTGGGGGAATATCGCGAGACCGCGGAGGAGTCGCTCGCCCTTGTCAGCCAGATGCAGCTGATGATTGAGAACCTCCTGCAGCTGGCGCGGCTGGAGTCGGGTCAGGTCAAGATAGAATATGAGGCGCTGAACCTGACCGACCTTATCCGTGAATGCTGGGCGCTCTTTCATGTCCGCGCCGGGGAAAAGTCAATCCGGATTGACTCCGGTCCTGAAGAGGATTTGAATGTGGTCTCGGACAGGGGCAAGCTGAGGATTGTGCTTAATAACATTTTTGACAATGCAGTGGAGTACACACAGGAGAGGGGAACGATTTACATCGGGGCGAGACCCCTTTCCGATGGCTCCAGATGCGAGGTTATTGTTGAGAATTCCGGCGAGCCGCTCTCTGAGGAGGAGTTGGAAAACATCTTCAAGCGTTTTTACCGCCGCGATGAGGCGCGGGAGGGCGGACATCACTGGGGTGTGGGTCTGAGCCTTGTCCGCTCTATCGCCGGACTTCTGGGGATGCAGATTGAGGCAACATCGCGCCAGGGCATCGCCCTCTCCCTGAAATTGAGCATCCCCGCTTGTCCTCCGAATGAGACCAAAATTCCTTGATGTTGCATCTTTAACATAGAGATGTGGTTGATATGATGAACCATAAGAAGAAAACTATCGTCCTTATACTGCTACTTGCTGGAGGGCTCTGGTTTGTGGCGCCAGCGTTCTGGGATTTGTGGGGTCCGGATGAAAGTCGCTATGTCCAGGTGGCAAAGGAGGTTCTGCGCAGTCCAAACTGGTTTGCAATGAAGCTGAATGGAGAGTTTTACCAGGACAAGCCGCCACTGCCGTTCTGGTTTCTGGCGGGGTCTCTGGCGCTGACCGGCGGTGAGGTGAAAGCTCTCATGTGCCGCATCCCTTCCATTCTGATGGGGGTTGCGATTTTATTTTTCACGTATGGGCTGGGATGCCGAATATTTTCGCGCCGGACGGGTCTTATAGCGGCGCTGGTTTTACTCACCTCTCCGCTATTCTGGGAGGAGGTGCCATCCGCCCGTCTGGACATCCCTCTCACCTTCTGGGCGATGCTGGCGGTGTGGATTTATGTGGCGGCGCGCCGCCCGGGCGAGGCTTTTCCCTTGTGGGCTGTGGTTGTATTCTGGCTGGCGGCGGCTGGCGGGGTTTTGACCAAGGGACCGGTGGTCCTTGTTTTTCTGCTGTCGTTTTTATGCGGGATGAAACTGAGCGCCGCTGGCGCAAGACCTTTCAGGGATGTTCGGCTGCTCTATGGACTTTTCTTTCTTGCGGCGATTCTTGTGGGATGGATGTATATGGAGAGCCTGATGGTCACGCCGAAGGCTGTAAAAGAGCAGGCGCTCCGGTCGGACACAATTCGGTTGGTTTTTTCCCCATATATGCATCAAAAACCGCCCTGGTATTATATTGAGGCGCTCGCAATCGGCGTTTTTCCGTGGAGTGTTGCCATTGTTGCGGGGGCATATATGCTGATTCGCAAGCGGGCGTTCCGCCGGCAACATGCGGTGCGGATTCTGCCACTTATGGTATGGTTTGGCGCACCGTTTATCTTTTTCTCCATTCTTGGCGCAAAGCGGGAGCAATATCTCCTCCCTGTTTATCCGGCGCTGACTCTTTTTGCCGGCTGGTTCTTGAGCGAGGCGGTATGGGAGTGGAAGGTG
>JAPLSR010000423.1 GCA_026398545.1 Candidatus Sumerlaeota bacterium
AAAGAAGCGTCCGCGCGTTGTGGATTCCACGCCTGCAAGAAGGGTTGACTTTTCCTTTGTGGCGCTGTTTTCCAGCGTGATGGAGATGGCAGGCTTATCCAGCCCATACTGGGCAAGGTCTTTCTTTTCAACCGGGTCATATTGTCGGGCGGCGCCGATATTGGTGAGGAGAGATTCCACCTGGTCATGGTCGGTGTTGAGGCGGCGCGGCTTGGTGATGTCCCACTTCCCTCCCTCTTTCTCCAGACGGAAAGTCCCTGAGGGATTGATAAGGGTGAAGGCGGTGACATCCTCCTTTTTGATGGGGAGGAGCGCCTCCTCACGTTCCTTCACCAGCTGGCGGCGCTTAGTCAGCGAGCGGTCGGCGAAATAACCTGCCGCGACGCAAAGGAAAATGAGTCCGAGAATGATGGTCTTCCTCCAGGTCATCTCGCTCCTCTCCCTGCGGGCTTTAAAGAGTTTAACAAGGATAGACAGGATTTACAGGATAATTTAATTCTATTATGTCGATGTGTGTTGCTCCTCACCTTGCGCAAGCTCATCATCTCATGCGCCTCCTTATAAGGGTGTAGCCAAGTCCGCCGAAGAAGATGAGGGAGGGAATGGTAACAACGAGAAATATGGCGAGAAAATCCCTCTGACCCGCGGTCAGGCTCAGGGGCGTGTCCTCCACCACCTTCGGCGGAATGGCAACCACGTCCGCCATCCGGGTCATCCATGTGACGCTGTTCAGAAAGAGGAAAAGGGGTATCTGGTAAACGATATTCACATCGGTGAAGATATCCGAATCGCCGAAGGCAACGATGCGGGTTTCTTTTTCCTCATCGCCCCCGGGAGGCGTTTTTGTGACGACGGCGGCAAGGCTCTGCGGTCCAATCTCCACCTGCATGGGCGGGGTGAATTTATCCTCTAATATTGCCTGAACTGACTGGCTCCAGCTGTAAGGACTGCTCTTCAGGAGGGGCGTAACGGAGATGCCGGCGGGCAGGTTAGGTTCAGGATTCACCGTCCGCGCAATCGGCACAAAAAGGGGTATCTGACCGTATGGGATGTTGTCTGTGATAGGGTGTTTTGCATAACTGGTCACCAGAGGCACAACGGGCATGTCAAACCTCTTCATGCTCTCCTTGTTGGGGTCGAGGATGAGGTCATCCTTCAGGAGGATGCCGAACTGTGCCATGAGGCTTTTGATGTTGGGGAAGTTCCGGTCTGACTTTGAGGGAGGGTCGAGCATGAGGATGAGACGTCCGCCCCCCTCCAGCCATGAGGCAATGGCATCGCGCTCAAGGGGATAGATATCGAGGCGCGGTCCGGCGCAGACAAGGACGGTGGCGTCCTCCGGCACAACGCCCGTCCGCATGAGTTCCGCCTCCTTCACCTTTATGCCTCGCTCCTCGCAGACGCGTTTCAAGGTGTGGAAGGTCGGGACATTTTTCTTCAGCTGCTCCTTAGTGGGTTCTTCGAGAGAGCCCTCGCCATGACCTGAGATAAAATATACGACGACATCCTTTCTGCGGCGCACCTCAACAAGGGCATTCACAAAGACGCTCTCATCGAGGTCACGAATCTTCTTTCTTTTATTGCCCGTCTGGATAAAGATGTCGCCCGGGGCGAGGTCGGTCTCAAATTCATTCTTGAGCCGCTGAGCCTCGCGGAAGTCCGCAAAGGGGTTGCGGATGGAAACTTTGAGTTTATCGGTATAAACGGAATACTGCTCAAAGAAGCGCTGCATCTCCTGCGGCGCTGTGGTGAAGCCGGTCACCGTGATGGGCTCCCTGATAGTTCGCAGATACTGAATTGTCTGGGGCGAAAGGCTGAACATCTTATTTCTGGTCAGGTCGCGGCGGAGATTGTGATTGGTAATGATGAGATAAAGGAGGGCGCAGGCGCCTGTAATGAACACCATGTTCAGGAAGAAGCGGACATAGCCCCCGACGTTTCCCGCCTCGCCCGTCAGGAGGATGGAGAGGAAAAGGAGAAGCCCGACGGCGCCGATGGCAAGCGTGGGCAGTGAAAACCCGCCCGTCACGGCGGCGACGATATTCGCCACAAACATCATACCCACGCCGGAGACGGCAATCCACGCTCCGTCGCTGAAGCTATGGTCCAGCCTTCGCAGCCGCTTCGGTGGAGTAGACCGCGTAAGCGACTTCACCGCGCCAGCGCTGGATTTCGGCTGTAATTTCGCACCACCTGAGTTCATGGCTCTGAGTCCATCATCTCCCCGGAATTCAAGTCATGTTCTCCACCGCCTCACCTTCAAAACCTCCAGCGAAAGGAAGAGGAAGAGAAAGGTGAAGGCGCAGAAGTAGAAAACGTCTTTAAGTTCAATAACCCCTTTGGCGAATGACAGGGTGTGCTGACGGATGGAAAGCGCCGACGCCACCGCGCCCTTCCATCCCTCCTGCGAGGAGGTCACATCCCCTATCAGATAAAAAAATAAAAGCCCCGCAAAACTCAAGAATGCAGAAATAATCTGATTCTCCGTCACGGAGGAGGCGAAAATCCCGAAGGCAATATAGGCAAGTACGGTCAGGAGCATACCGAGGTATCCGGCAAGGACCACGGGCCACTCCGGAGAACTGTAATGTTTTAACAGGAGGGGGAAGATAAAACAGGCGGCAAGGAGCGCAAGGATGATGGTCAGGGCGGCAAGAAATTTCCCCGTCAGGATGTCGCCATCCCGCACAGGACAGGTCACAAGCAGGTCATACGTCCTGTTCCTCCTCTCCTCTGCAAAAAGGCGCATGGTCAGAAGCGGAATCATAAACAGCATGAGAAAATTCATCAGCCCGAAAAATCCCCGCACAATCCAGTCCGTCACATTCATACTTGTCATGCCATACATCTGGCGTATGTTGTAATCGGAATACACGCCCGCAAATTCTATCATCATCCCGAGCGTGAAATAGGACATCAGGAAGAAAAAGACGCCCGCAAGGACGTATATCACCGGTGAATGCAGGCTTGCCTTCAATTCCCTCTTGTAAATCGGATACCACATGAAATTTCCCTCACCGATGCTCCATTTTTAAATAAACCGCCTCAATTCTTAAATTCTCAAATTTTCAAATTGTTTTCCGTCATCCCCCATGACAACCCGCATATAAACATCCTCAAGGGAGATGCCCTCCGTTGTGAGCTCAAGAAGGTCGCATCCGGCGGCAACAAGGGCGGAGACAATATCTCTCCGCGGGTCGGACCCCTCCCTCGCTCCGTCGCTGAAGCTATGGCGCGTAAGCGACACATCCACATGGAAGAGGTGTCCACCCTCGTGCGACCTTTCTGATTTCAGCACACTGTGAACAGCTGGCACCCCTTCAATCGCACGCCTGATGCGCCCGGGGTCGCCTGCCACCAGGACGGAGAGTCGCCCGACTGTCCCCAGTCGGCGCGACAACTCCTCAGGCGTCCCCACCACCGCAAGCCGACCCAGGTTGATAATGGCAATGCGGTTGCAGATGGCTGTCACCTCAGCGAGGATATGGGTGCTGAGTATGATGGTTTTCCGCCCCTCCATCGCCTTGATGAGGGTTCGGATTTCCCTTATCTGAGCGGGGTCAAGCCCGATGGTTGGCTCATCCAGAATCAAGACTTCGGGGTCGGCGATGAGCGCCTGGGCAAGACCCAACCGCTGGCGGAACCCCTTGGAGATGTTCCGGATAAGGCGGTTTGCGCAGGAGGAAAGCCCAGTCTCCTCGATGACCGTCTCCATGCGCCCCTTGCGCCTCTCACGCCCCACACCCTTCACCTCCGCCATGAACAAGAGATAGGAGTCAACCGTCATATCCTCATACAATCCAATGGTCTCCGGCATATAACCAATGCGGCGGCGGACCTCAAGAGATTCAGCCACGACGTCAAATCCGGCGACTGAGGCAATTCCCGAGGTGGGCGGGGTGTGACCGGTGAGGATGCGCATGGTGGTGGTTTTTCCCGCACCATTGGGACCGAGGAAGCCGAGTATCTCCCCCTTCGCCACGCTGAAGGAGACATCCTGTATGGCGATTGTTCTGCCGTAAATCTTGGTAAGTCCACTGACTTCAATCATATAGCATGGTGCGCCTCCGGCGCATCCGCGAAAAATCCATAACAATAAAAAAGGCCTCAAAATTGAGGCCTTTACGATGCCGATAACCTTGATTGTAAGGGGAACCACATGTCATAACCAGAAATTAAAGGCTCTCAATCTTGCGTCTGAGTTTCATCATTCTGCGGCGGGATTTACGCTTTGCCGCTTCAATCTTCCGCTTGCGCCGGACGCTGGGTTTTTCATAAAACTCACGGCGTCTCAGTTCCGCCTGGAGGCCCGATTTCTGGCATTCCTTTTTGAAGCGCTTCAGGACGCGCTCAATCGGTTCATTTTCCTCCACCGTCACAAAGGGCATTTACTTGTGTCCCCCCTTTCCGCCTCTGCACAAGGCACTGCGGACGATTTTCGCCCGACCCCATCGCCCAATGCAGGATGGATTACGCGTAAAAATATAGACAAAACAGTTTGAAAATAGACCCCAAAAACTCGAAAAGAATCTTTAATTATTCCCCGCTTAAACTGTCAACAAAAAATTCTCGCTCAAAAAAGAGCAAAATTCAAATCATTCCTCTTCCGATTTCCAAAGTTCACCGAACTCTTTAGAATCTACTACTTCCGTTTATATTCATAATTCACCGGAGTTAATATCGTGCAACTTATCACATGAACATTTTTATCCATTTTAATATCCTTTGCCGAATATTTTATACTTTCAACCTGTCCTTGATACTCGAGAATTTTGCATCCGCCAAAAGGCGAGTTGGCAAATTGTTTCTCTATATCCAAAATAACTTTCCGTATCAATTCATTGGTCTTTTCATCGAGTGCAAGAGATGGTTTAACATCAGAATTCTGTTTCTGGGATAATAGAATAATTGACTTCCTTGGTTTTTCCAGTGTAATTAGTCCAGTCCCTTTGCATGAAGAACAAACACCCTTATATCCTGTCCCACTGCAATTATCACATTGAACCATAACCTTTTTTTGAACTATTGTCTTTCCTCCTTTGCCGCACATAGGACATTTTTTTAAAGGATAATTCATATTTACCCCATACTCAAAACCGCAATACTTACATTTATAGGTTTTAAAATTAGTGGTTTTTCCCGTGCGCGGATCAGTTATAATAGAATTTTTCCCTTCAATTAATTGATATGCAACAATATCTTCTTCAGCTTGTTGATTGATATATACCTTTCCTGATCCTATACATTTTGAACATTGATTTTGGCCAACACCATTACAATTAGAGCATCTATCAATATAACAAACTTTTTGTAGCATTTGTAAAATATTTTTATTTTCCGGGATTAATTGTAAAAAGCGCTCACAAACAAGCTGTGATTCATAAGGATTCTTATTCTCTAGAAATATTTTTGCCTTCTCCAGCGATTCCTTCTCAAAAATCTCTTTTGCGACACTAAGAGATTTTATAACTTCTTCTCTATTTTCTATAGAGGCAGATTTTGAAAGGAATTCTACCGCTTTTTCATATTGTTGCTGTTGTAAATAATAATTCCCAAGATTAAATAAATCGGCAGGAGAGTGGGGATTGAGACTTACCTTAAATTGGAGAAGCGGCAGTGGCGATACATCAGGCTTAATTGCCATAAGACGTTCATAACAGGAACATTTGTCAAAAGGCGCATCCTTGGGATATGGTTTCGTATTAAAACATGCCAGAAGCACCTCGGGCAGCAATGCTTTCATGTTCTTCGTCGCCTGAGGATGCGGCGCATTGTTGGGATATAGTAGCGCAAGGGCTTCCCATGGATTTTTTTTCCAAACCTGCGTCGCCAACAATTCCACTGCTTCAATATTCTCAGGGTGCTTGTTCACGAAGGACTTTAGGACTTGAACCATCTTTTCATTATGGCTGTCCGTATAATATCTTTGCAGGGCGTGAATATAAGTCAACGCCACTTCGGGATCATCGGATGATAAATCATACGCCTCCTGAAGACAGGTCAGATTTCCTTTAACATCAACTTCATTAGTGGTTTTTTGAGCCTTCTTCATTAAAATGCGTGTAAGCGTCTTTTTTATAACCGGCAAAGAATTCTCATCATTACCCAGATCCTTCAGTTCCTGTCTCAGTATCTTCTCTGCATACTCAATACTCTTTCCCGCCAGACTCTTTTCCATATCCTCAAGCCATGCTTGTCTGGCTTCCTGAATCTTCAAATTTGCCTTTTCAGGATTTATCTTTATGACTCCTTTATATGCTTCTATAGCCTTATCATATTCCCTGCGGGCAAATAGTTCATCTCCCTGACGAAAGATATTTTCCTCATCCGTCACTTTTTCTATCTTTATGATCTTCGATCGGGGAATGGGAAAAGCCGTCCCCCGGGATTCAATAATAACTTGTTCGCTTTCTTCTTTTTTTATATGGCCGGTGATGACCTGCCCATTATTCAGATATACATTATCCGCAAAAGACAGAATGGGCATTAAGATGAAAAAAAACCAGAGAAAAGGAACTCGTTTCTTCATTAATTCTCCACCATTGGAGAAATGATTAATCCAAATTTGATAACTTGTGGTTTTTATCTCGGAATTGAATAAAAGGTCAAGTGTGAAAACAGCGCCCGAGAAAGACTGTATATTTCTTTTGCACCCATATTAGGAGCAATTGCACCCATTTAAGGAACATTCGTCAAGAATAATATATACGTAAAAAAGAATTCGCTTGATTTTTTTCTCTCGCCGAAAAAAG
>JAPLSR010000443.1 GCA_026398545.1 Candidatus Sumerlaeota bacterium
GAGCATCATATCGCCTGGATTGAGCTATTCGGTGTGAAGAAGGAGGGACAGGTGATTGCCATTGGCAGGGTTGACCTTGCGCCCGTATATTCAAAGCCAAATGTGCGTTTCTACGTGCAGGTGAAAGACTTCAAGGCATTCTGCGCACTGGAATATTGCAACATCCACGGTGTATGGTGGAACTGTCTTGAGCTTGAGCAGAGCGCCGGAGGCTGTTGTTGCGGCGGAACAAAGTAAAACCACATAATTCACGCCCCCTTCGGATTTAACCCTTCAGAGGGGGCTTTTCTTACCTTTGATTTACCTTAATAATTCGTCCAGTCCTCAACACGCGTGAATACTTGAGGAACGGGCGTTCCCTACATCCGGTAGCCGCTGACTAAGCACAACCTCGTGGTTTGTTAGGCATTATATTATATTGCAAGTGAAAGATTTAGCAACCAACTTATGCCATCAAGGCAACACTATTGGATAAATACTGGAGCAATCATCAGGATTAAATGCCTGGCGTACAAATTCATACTTTCTGGTTCCTTTCTGGGTTGATTGATTCCAATTAATCTGGACGGCAGCATATAGATTAATTCCATACTTGCCTTGTCCAAAGATAATTTCCTCCCGTCCATCACCATCCCAATCGGCGCATGACAATGTCATTCCCTCGCAATCCGCTTCTGCAAATGCCTGTCCCCAGAATAATAGTTTGCTGCCATCATTATTGAACACCTTGTACCAGTTATGGCATCCGGTAACCAAATTGGGAGGATTATCGGGGTCGCGCTGAGAACAGATGATTTCTTTTCCCGGAACTTCAGGGATGACATCCCCCACCGCCACATAGATACCATTACCCTCGTTAATTTCAAAGGCCTTCCGATAGTGTTGCAATTTTTGATAATAGTGGCCACCGCTTTGATCCAATTTATAGATGGCGAAGTCATTAACGCCACAATTATTTGAAGAAGGAGCCCCCGGCCCTTTGCCCGCCACGATTTCCAATTTTCCATCATTGTCAATATCGCCCACATCAAAATCAAAATCGGTACCATCCCCTTGTCCGAACATTCCCCAGACGCCAACAAATTCTCCCATCTTTTTATAACAGGCTACCATATTACGTTTTACGATCGAGCCGCAGAAGATTTCCTTTTCCCCATCATTATCAAGGTATGCTGTGCGCACTCGAACGCCGGAAACATCCCCATCAGTTACATTAAAAGCCTGTCCCCATTCGATGCCTTGGCCGTCGCTCACACGGAGAATCCTATACCAATTCTGCCCCAATTCGCGTTGACTGACAACAATCTCCCCAGGATCACCGGGCGCAACGGTAATGCCTTCGCTGCCGCCGGTGCCGAATGGCTGCCGCCAAAAACAGTATTTGCCTAAACTTGTATATCCGACATAGGCATTGTAATTTTTTTTATATGAATCACCCTGGGCGATGATGAATTTTACAGTTAGGGGAACTGGGGTGGGTGTGGGGGTAATGAGATTGAGGTTAACCGATATCCCATCACCTATCCAATTAAATGTTTCGCATCCACTCTCATTGCAAATGATAAAAGAGCCTTGATAAAATCCGGTGATTGATTTATAATCTTCAGAAACTTTAAGATGCGGTGAGATTGTAAAAAGATTCATCTGTTTGAGATAAGCATCCGTATAGTTTAATGAATATACTTTCCCTTTCCATGTGGAATTACAGCTTAACTGATTGTTATTGTAGGTGTATTGACCGACAGCCGTTATGGGGGGAAACCATATGTTAGTATCATAATCAATTATATATATACCCCATCTATCCAGTATCTCCCAATTAAACCCTTCATTTGAATAAATAATAATTCTGACCGGAGTATTATCTCCGACCAATCCTTCATAAGTCCCGGTAAAAGGCTGTTCTCTATTTAATTCCTTGATAAATAAATCTTTAAATTGTGTGCCTGAAGTAGAATATTAGGCAATGGAAAAAAGATTTTTAGTCGAGAAATGGGCGTTTCTCGACACCGCAACCGATTTGCATCGAAACTTAGTTTCAAATACTCACAGAATCTATTAAGAAATCCATGAAAATGAAGATTCAACACAGAGTAAAAAACCGTGAATCCTCCTGTGAGGATTAATAGATCTCATTCTCTCTGTCCATCTCAGGAGTATCCGTGTCTCTTGTGATGAAATCCACTATTTTAGGAGTTCTAAAATGGATATTTGAAGGTAAAACTCCCAACTTTTTCCATTTTTTAGTAACGAATCAAAGATGAGCCCGTTTTACCTATGTTCCGGTGGTTGATTATTCTAATTTTGTTTGTGTCTATAAAATAACCTGTCTCATCATTTTTTCACCCTGACCTTGACGCCCTCCTTCATGGCGGTATCGGGGAAAATCACTACGAGGTCATCCTGTGTCAGCCCTGAGGTCACACCTATCTCCTTTTCACCACGGGTGATTACAACCGGTTGTTTTTTGAGTTTGTCGCCCACAATCTTGAAGACATAATGCGAGCCATCAGTCGCCTGTAGGACGCTTCTTTCGGGGATGATGAGGGGGGTGGATTTCCCGCCGGTGTAAAATCTCGCAAGAAAGCCGTAATTCACCCCGATTTTTTCAGGCTTCACATCAAGTGAGAATATCACCTTGACCCTCATCTCTTCCACTCCCTGCGTGACCTTTTTAAATCCGACCGGTTCAATCCGCACTACCCTACCCGTAATGGGCTTCCCCTGATGATAAATATCCAGCAAAACCTGCGAACCGGGTGAAATCCTTGTGGCATAATTGGTGGGGATGTCAGCCTCGCCCTCAAGGTCCTTCATGTTGCCCAGAAGGAGGAGGGGGCGTCCTGCGGGAAGAAAGCCGTCGCCGCGTTCATGGCGCTCCAGGACGATGCCATCAATCGGGGAGCGTATCTCGGCAATCTTGAGTTCATGCTCCGCGCGTGAGAGCCTTGCCTTCGCCTGAAGGAGTTTTTGAGCAAGCGCCTCCCGCTCCAGATGTTTGGCGCCAATCCATCCATCCGTCAGCTCGGGTATGAGTTTATAAGCCTCATATATGGCGCCGAGGGCGGCGCGTTGAAATTCCTGCTTCCTCAGCCCGATTGCGAGGTTTTCCGCCTTGATTTCATAATCTTCCAGCCTGCCCTCCGGCAGGACGTTCGTATGTGCAAGTTCCTGATAGTGGGCGACATCCTTAGCGGCGCGTTCATAGCGTAGTTTTTCCGCAACGACCTGGGCATCGGCGGACTTCATTGCCTCCTCAGCGGCGGCAATTGCCTTGTGCCCCGCTGTCATGATTGCCTGCTCCATACTCTCATGCTCATTCACCCTTATCTGGGCTTCCAGTTCCCCCAAAGCGGCGCGCGCCTCAGCCACCCTCTCCTCAAAGTGAACAAGGTC